>JACRGJ010000128.1 GCA_016212425.1 Micrococcales bacterium
CGCGCAGCTCACCCCCGCGGCCGTTGGGGCGAACCGGATCGCGCTTCGGGGTCGCCGCGACACCCAGCGCGTCCTGGATGAACGCGCGCGTCTCGTCGAGATCGCCCGCGTTCGCCTCGAGGGCCACGACCTCGACGCGCACGCCGACGCCGGCCGCGACGAGCCGGCGGATGCCGCGCACCGTCCTGAGGTGGCTGCCGGGGCTCCGGGTGACGGCGTCGTGCACGCCGGCGCGGTGCGAGTACAGCGAGACCGCGGCCCGGTGGCCGTGGCTCGCCAGGCGCGCCACCCACGCGTCGTCGAGGGTCGTCGCGTTCGTGAAGAGCTCGACCGTGCGGAAGCCGATCCGCGCCGCCTCGTCCAGGAGCAGCCCCGCGTCCGGGTGCAGCGTCGGCTCGCCGCCGGTGAGCTGCACCTCGCGACAGCCGAGCGCGAAGGCCTCGTCGAGCAGCGCTCGCCAGCGCTCCGTCGGCAACGAGCGCGCGTCGACCTCGGGTCCGCTCGAGGCGTAGCAGTGGACGCAGGCGAGGTTGCAGCGCCCGAGCAGCTCGAGCCACAGGAAGTCGAGTGAACCCCTCACCCCAACCCCTCGGCGAGGGTCCCTGCTAGTGCGACACTGGGTTGCACGGGTTCGGCAGGCACGGACCGCACGGATCGCACGTGTTCGGCAGGCAGGGGTTGCATCCGGAGAGGCTCTGCTGCAGCGAAGGGAGCGGGACGGTCTCCACCGTCGGCGGCTCGTACGGGCGCTTCTTGCGCGGCGGCCCCGGCGGCGAGGGCGGCCCTGCCGGTCCCTTCTCACTCATCGAGGATTCCTTTCTGCGCGAGCTCGCGGGCGAAGCGCCGGACGGTCTCGAGCGCGGCCTCGACGCTCTGGCCCGACTCGGCCGCGATCGCCTCGGCGATCCGACGCTCGGGCAAGCCGCGCAAGAGGCCGAGCCAGATGATCGCGCCCGCGCGGTTCAGGGCGCCGGCGCCACCCGCGCCCTGGACCATCATCCTGCCGCGACGCCCTCGCCGGGACGTCGGCGGAACGAATGGCATCGCCGTGATGGCCACGAGACGCGCGAGCAGCGCGCGGCGGTCGAACGACGATGACACGTTCCGGCAATTGTCTCCGAGCGAGCGTCCCGGTGTCCACGGTGTTGGCGGCCCACAGATCGGCACCCGGGGTATACTCCGATGCCATCTTGGCTTTCCGCTCCGACCGGCCGCGCCTCGTCGTCGCCGACTCGCGTGACGCGAGCGATCCGCACCTGAGGGAGCTGCTGGAACGCGCCGGCGCGGCGTACGAGATCGAGCGCGTCACGACCTGCAGTCGCGCGCTCGAAGCGATCGCCCGCGAGCCGCGCGCGGTCCTCGCGCAGGTCGACCTCGACGACCGGCCCGACATGCCGGCCGTGGGGCCCCTGCTCGCGGGCATCGTCAGCCGGGAGAACGGTCACGTGCCCCTGCTCCTGTATGCGTCGGCGCTCGGAGGCGGGCACGAGAGGTGCCTCGCGCAGCTCGGCGTGCGCGCTCCCGTCGTGTACGAGCGCAGGCTGGTCGCCTTCTTCGACGAGATCCTCCCGGACCTCGTCTCGCATCACGAGGCGATGGGGGTGCTGCGCGCGATGCCGCGCCCCCCCGAGGACGCGGCCGACGACGACCTCCCCCAGGGTTTCCGGATCGATCGGTTCCTCGCCGAGGTCGACATGGCCGTCCTGAACGCGAGCGCCCGGGAGCACGCCGACCGCACGCTGGCCGCGGCCGCGGTCCGGGTCCCGGTCGAGACCTTCGACGTTCGGCGCCGGCAGCAGGCCCTCGATCGCCCGGGCGCACGCCGTCCGGCCTCGGACGCCGCGCCGAGCCTCTTGTGGTGCTCGCGGAACCCGCCCCCCGAGGCGATCCGGGATCGGTGCCAGCGCTCGGACATCGGCGTCCGGACCGTCCAGCCGGGCTCTCTGCACCCGCAGACCATGATGTCGGTTGCCGTGATCGCCGCGGTCGTCGAGCCGGCGGACCCTGCGAGCGCCATCGACGCGTGGCTCTTGCAGCGGTCCGTTCGCCCCTTCCTGATCGCCGGCGCCATCCCGACGCCGGTGAAGTTCCTGCTGGGCGAGCTCAACGTGTTCGGGCCGCGGGTTGCGCTGCGGGAGCTTCCCCCGCAGCTCCTGAGCGCTGGCCTGTCGGCGGCGAGGCTGTACTGCGACGAGGACCTGACCCTGCGGCTGCCCTTCGGGCGCGCCGGGGTTCCGGCATGGCCGACGGACGCCGAGGAGCTCAGGAGGAGGCTCGATGCGCGGATCCTGCGGCTCGCGGCGGCGACGCAGCAGCCGTCCGCGAAGGCCGCGGCCGCGCTCGGGCTGCCCGACAGCACGTACCGGGCGCGGCTCGCGCGCGCGAAGCGGACTGACGGCGCTCAGGCGACCCGCCGATCCTGACCGTCAACTCCTAGCGTGCATCGAGGGTGCGCCAGGGATTACCCTCGCTCTTCCGGAGTCGCGGCGGACGGATCGTCTGGGGGACCGAGCTTGCTCATGGCACGCGTTCTTTTGATAGAAGACGACACGACCGATCGGGCGCCGCTCGTGCGCGCGCTCGAGGACGGAGGGCACCAGGTCGTCGTCACCAAGGAGAGAGAGCAGTCGAGCCAGCACCTGCTCGGTGGTGGGATCGACATCGTCGTCCTGTGCACCCCGCTGCCGGACGCCTCCGTGGGTCCGTTCATCGCGGGGATGAAGCGCACGAACGGCAACACCTTCCTGCCCGTCGTGCTCGCCGGCTCGTTCCCCGACGCCGCGACCAAGAACCTCGGCCAGCGGTACGGCGCGGACGAGGTGCTCTCGAGCCCTAACGACACCTCGGAGGTCATGCCGCGGGTCGAATCGCTGCTCTTGCGCCGGACCGAGTGGGCGGAGCTCGTGCACGAGCGCGAGGTGGCCTCCGAACGAGAGCGCCTGCGCGAGGAGCTGACGACCCTCATCGTCCACGACCTGAAGAACCCGCTGGCCGCGATCCTCGCCAACCTCGACTTCGCGCTCGAGGAGCTCGCGCAGGCCGACACCTCCTTGCTCGAGGCGCTCGTCGACTCGAAGACCGCCGCGCGCCGGATGCTGCGGCTCCTGTCGAACATGCTCGACATCACGCGCATCGAGAACAACCGGTTGAAGCTGCGCCGCCAGTCCGTGGAGCTCAGGAGCCTGCTCGGATCGGTCGCCAAGATGCGATCGGGCCAGGCCGTCTCCCGTTCGATCCAGCTCGACGTCGTCGTCGCCAAAGACCTGACCGTCCTGGCCGACGAGGACATCCTGACCCGCATCGTCGAGAACATCCTCGACAACGCGCTCCGGTACACGCCCCGGGGCGGGAGGATCCGTTTCGACGGGCAGCCGCACGAGGACCGCGTGCGCCTGCGCATCGGGAACAACGGGCCGCCCATTCCGCCGGCCCAGCGTGACTCGCTGTTCGAGAAGTACGCCCAGGGCGCGCAGGCGAAGAACCTGAACCTCGGGCTCGGGATGTACTTCTGCCGCCTGGCGGCCGAGGCACACGGGGGTGGGATCTGGATCGAGGAGGAACCGGACTTCCCGACCGTCTACGTGCTCGAGCTAGATCGTCCGGCCTGATCCGTCAGGCCGCGTCGCTCGACTTGAGGTTC
Source organism: Micrococcales bacterium (assembly GCA_016212425.1). Classification (GTDB taxonomy): domain Bacteria; phylum Actinomycetota; class Actinomycetes; order Actinomycetales; family Microbacteriaceae; genus Schumannella. The sequence goes on from JACRGJ010000128.1 coordinate 3,641, forward strand.
CCCCAGGCCACCTGGGGCAAGGGGTTACCGGGTCGGGCCAGCAGGAAGCCCTGCATCACGTCGCAGCCGAGCTCGCGCAGCGTCTCGAACTCGTCGAGCGTCTCGACGCCCTCGGCCACCGCCGTGATCCCGAGCTGCGAGCACAGGCCGACCACGAGCCGGATGATCCGGCGCTTGAGCGGCTCGCGATGCACGCTGCGAACGAGCGACATGTCGATCTTGACGATCTCCGGCTCGAGCTCCGCGAAGCTCGTGAGCGCCGAGTAGCCGGCCCCGAGATCGTCGATCGCGATCCGGAACCCGAGGCGGCGCAGCGCGAAGACGCGGGCCCGCACGTTCTCGACGTTCTTGAGGGCCTCGCGCTCGGTGATCTCGAGGATGATCCTCTTGGCCACGGGCGCGAGCGGGGAGGCCGTCGAGAACAGGAGGTTGTCCTCGAGGTCGCCGGGGTCGATGTTCACGAACACGTTCGAGGTGATCCCGAACCGCTCGATGTCCGCCGCCACGCAGGCCCACACGGCGTGACTGAGCTCCGGCCCGCGTCCGAGCCCCTTGGCCGCCTTGAGCAGCGCGAGCGGGTTGGCCAGGCTCGCCTCGCCGGTGCGCAAGAGAGCCTCGTACCCGACGATGCTGCGGTCGGACCAGCGAACGATCGGCTGGTAGTCCATGTGGATGCTCGCGAGCGCCGTCGTGAAGCGCGCGTCGAGCGCCGCGCGATCGCTGACCGGATCGCTCGTCGGCCCGAGGGCGCGCAGGAGCTGGCGCTTCATGGTCAGGAGCGAGTGGAGCTGACACGCCGCCTCGACCGTGTCGCGGAGCTCGCGCCGCTCGATGGGCTTGACCAGGTACTTCAGGGCGCCGTCCTCGAGGGCCTGGACGGAGGACTCGAGCGACGGGCTCGCGGTGAGCAGGATGACGGGGACGTCGGGATCGCGCGCGCGGGCGGCGCGCAGGACGTGCATGCCGTCCTGGCCGGGCATCCGCAGGTCGGTGACGACCACGTCGAAGCTCATGCGGTCGAGCAGCTCCACGGCCGCTTCGGCGTCGCTCGCCGTTTGGACCTCGTAGGTCGGCTCGAGCAGGCGCGTGTACGCCCGCACCACCGAGGGCTCGTCGTCGACCAGGAGCACCCGCGAGCGCTCCCCATCGGACCGAGCCGGACGAGTGTTCCTGAGATCCTCCGCCCCGTCATCCGTCGTTTCGAAGTCCATACCGTCCATCTCCTACCTGAGACGTTCACTGCATCCGAGCCTGAGCCGACCACCCACCCGTCACCTCGCCCGCCGGCGACGCACGAGCCACAGCACTGCGCCGGCGGCGATCCACGTTGCGGCGCCCCCGGACCGCGCGGGCGACACGCGACAGCCCGCGCCGCCGTCCATGGGCTGACCGAGATAGAGAGCTTGCAGCCCGAGCTCGTCGTCGGCTGCCAGCGACCTCTTCACCGTCTCGCCAGGGCGAGACGAGGCGTACATCGTGGCTTCGGCCAGCTCCGAGTGCCCGAGCCCGACCAGGTGCCCGACCTCGTGGGTCAGGACGCTCGCGGCGTCGAAGCGGCCGTCCAGCTCGCCCACGGCGAGCTCGTGCGAGTCTCCGTTCAGAAGGACGTCCGCGTCCCAGATCTCGCCCGACGCCGGGTCGTAGGTCACGAGGGTGATCGCGAGGTAGCTCGGGTCGAGCTCCCAGCCCTCCGAGACGACCGAGACGTCGCTGACGCCGTCGAGCCGCTGCCCGCGGCCGAGGCCCTGGCGGAACCCCGGCTCGGGCTCGAACACGAACGGGCTGCCCTCGACGGCCGCCCAGGCGGCGAGCGCGTCGACCACGGCGCCACGAGCCTGGCTGGCCGAGCCGAGGTGGGCCAGGCTCTCGTCGATGCGAACCGCGCGCTCGCCCTCGTGCCAGCGCACCTCTGCCCCGCTGTCCGACTCGCGCAGCGTGAACGCCGCGACGGGCCGGAAGGGGAGCAGGACGACGCCCATCGCGGCGAGCGTCCCGATTGCGATCCGGCGGAGCATCATGGATTCGGGCAACCGCACGATCCGTGCCTGCCGATTGTCGAGCGATCCACCGAGATGGGGCCGGTCACGGCTGACCGGTTGAAGGTCGCGGCCGACCTCGAACCCCTCACCCCAACCCCTCTCCCCTCCGGGGCGAGGGGCTCCGGCGAGCGCGTTGGCTCGGGGCGTACAGCGCCCTTCCCCCTTCGCCAGATGATCCGCTCGGCCACGGGCGCAGGTGCGAACTACGAGGAGGCACGCGCCGCCGAGTGCCGCGACGACTTCATTCACAAGGTCGGCGTCGCGGCCAAGGAAACTCGCGAGACCGTCTACTGGTTGACGCTCGTCGATCGAAGCGGCTGGGGTGGCGCCAACCTCGAGCCGCTTCTGCGTGAAGCCACCGAGCTGGCGGCGATCCTCGGAGCGTCGGCCCGGACGGCTCGGAACAACGCCAAGC
>JACRGJ010000012.1 GCA_016212425.1 Micrococcales bacterium
CGGCTCGCCGGCCGGCGCGGAGCGGAACCGCTCGCGGAGGAGCCGACCCGACTGCTGCTGCACTTCGTCGATCTCGCGGTGCTCGCGGACGAGCTCACCTCCTTCGGGCCGGAGGTCACCGTCATCTCCCCGCCGGAGCTCGTCGCGGCGGTCCGCGAGCGCCTGGCCCGGGTGGAGGCCGACCATGGCTGAGCCGCGCCGGGGAGCCCCCGCCATCGGCGCCCGCGACAAGCTCGCGTTCCTGCTCTCGCTCGTGCCCTGGCTCATCGAGAACGACCGGGTCACCGTCGACGACGCCGCCGCGCACTTCGGGGTCGACCCGCGGCTCGTGCGGGAGTCGGTCGAGCTCATCGCGATGAGCGGAGTTCCGGGCGACACCGCGTCGTACCAGCACGGCGACCTGTTCGACATCGCCTGGGACGACTTCGAGGAGCGGGGCGAGATCCTCCTCACGAATCTGGTGGCGATCGACGACTCCCCGCGCTTCTCCGCCCGGGAGGCGGCGGCCCTCATCGCGGGCCTCCAGTACCTCTCCGGCCTGCCCGAGTACGCCGACAGCGCGGCCATCGCGACCCTGACCGCGAAGCTGTCGCGGGGAGCCTCCGCCGTGCCCTCACCGCTCGGCGTCGCCGACGCCGGCGAGGCGGACGAGCTGCTCGCGCTGATTCACGAGGCCGTGGAGCGCGGAGTCCAGCTCGAGCTCGACTACCTGAGCGCCCGCGGAGCCCGTGACCGGCGCCGCGTCGACCCGCTGCGGGTCGAGTCCGTCGACGCCGACTGGTACCTGCGCGGGTGGTGCCACCTGCGGGGGGCGGTGCGGACCTTCCGACTGGATCGGATGAGCGACGTGCGCGTCACGGCGGATCCGATCGACGTCCGCCCCGGCGAGCTGACCCTGCCGGACTCGCTGTTCGTCGGCTCGCCCGAGGACATCGAGGTGGTCCTCGAGATGGCTTCCGCCGCCTTGCCCCTTCTTTCGGACTACCTTCCGGCCGACAGCCGCCCCAGCGAGCACGCCGGTCGCGTCCGTGCCGTCCTGAGGGTCTCCGACTACGGCAGCCTCGCCCGTCTGGTGTCCGGGATGCCGGGTGCCGTCCGGGTGATCGAGCCGCCGGACGCACGAGAGGCCGTCGCGGCGTGGGCCCGCCGCGCCGCCGCGCGGTACGGCGGCTGATCCGCGCGACCGCGGGGCGGACGCACGGCGGATACACGGGAGCCGGGCTACACTGGCGACACCGACCCAGCGACGGGAGAGTCACCATGGGCATCTTCGGCAACCTGACCGGATGGCACTTCCTCATCCTGCTCGTCATCGTGCTGCTGATCTTCGGAGCGACCCGGCTGCCGGCGCTGGCGAAGAGCCTGGGGCAGTCGACGAAGATCCTGCGTGACGAGCTCAAGGACGGCGCCAAGGACGGCACCTCGGCCACGGTCGATCCGGCCGCGTCGAGGGCGACGCCCGCCGAGTCGGTGAAGCCGACCGAGTCGACCTCGAGCGGCTCCGACACCCGGTCGTAGCGGACGGGTGGCCGTTCGCGACCGGCGGAGATCCAATCCCGAGGGGCGGATGTCCCTCACGCAGCACCTGCTGGAACTCCGCAAGAGGCTGTTCATCGCCGCGCTCGGGGTGCTCGCCGGTGCGGTGCTGGGGTTCTTCCTCTTCGAGCCCGCGTGGGGGTACCTCCAGTCGCCGATGCGTGTCGTCGCCAAGTTGCGGACGACGGGCGACGCGCAGATCAACTACACCTCGATCTCCGGCGCCTTCGACGTGCGGATGCAGGTCGCGATCACGATCGGACTGGTGGTCTCGAGTCCGCTGTGGCTCTACCAGATCTTCGCCTTCCTCGTACCCGGCCTCAACCGTCGCGAGAAGCGCTACGTGCTCGGCTTCTTCTTCACCGCCATTCCGCTCTTCCTGGCGGGATGCGCCACGGGGTTCTTCGTGATGCCGCAGATCGTGGAGTTGATGACGAGCTTCGTCCCCGTCGGCGACGCGTCGCTGATCGATGCGAAGAACTACCTCGACTTCGTGCTCAAGCTGGTGCTGGCGACCGGCGTCGCGTTCGTGCTGCCCGTGTTCCTGGTGCTGCTGAACTTCATCGGGGTGCTGCAGGGAGCGACGATCCTGCGGTCCTGGCGCTGGGCGATCCTCGCGATCGCCCTCTTCACCGCTCTCGCGACGCCGGCGGCCGACGTGCTCTCGATGTTCCTCCTCGCAATCCCCATGGTGGGGCTGTACTTCGCCGCGGTGGGGGTGACCATCGCCCACGACCGGGCGGTGGAGAAGCGCCGAGCGGCGTTCGACGCCGAGCTGGCGGCCGGGGCATGATCGGCGCCCTCCCCGCCCAGGAGGGGGAGGACGCGAGTCCGGCCGAACGCTTCGCGGCGTCCCGCGCGCGGCGCGGGTCGCCCCGGCTCGAAGCGTTCCGCTCGGGGCTCACGTACGCTCTCGATCCGTTCCAGCTGGCCGCCTGCCGGGTGCTCGAGGAGGAGCGCAGCGTGCTCGTCGCCGCTCCGACCGGCGCGGGCAAGACGGTCGTCGCGGAGTTCGCCGTCTACCTCGCGATGTTCACCCCGAGCGACAAGGTGTTCTACACGACGCCGATGAAGGCGCTGTCGAACCAGAAGTACGCCGAGTTGTCGCGCCTCTACGGGGCGAGCGAGGTCGGCCTCCTCACCGGCGATACGAACATCAACAGCTCGGCCCGGATCGTCGTCATGACGACCGAGGTGCTGCGCAACATGCTTTACGCCGACTCCGCGCTGCTGGAGGACCTGCACTTCGTCGTCCTCGACGAGGTGCACTTCCTGGCCGACCGGTTCCGAGGAGCGGTGTGGGAGGAGGTCATCATCCACCTCCCGCGGAAGGTGCGGATGGTCTCCCTCAGCGCAACGGTCTCCAACGCCGAGGAGTTCGGCGACTGGCTGCAGGCGGTGCGGGGCGAGACCGACGTGATCGTGTCGGAGGAGCGGCCCGTCCCGCTGGATCAGCACGTGCTGGTGCGTTCCAAGCTGATGGACCTCTTCGACTCGTCGGGGCTGGCCGCGACCAACCGGGTGAACCCCGAACTGGTCCGCGCCACCGCCACCGCCGGACGTCCGCTGCCGGGGCGCACCGGTACGGAGACGCGCCGCACCGGCTCCAGGGACCGCGGCCGTCGCGACTCCCGGTTCGCCGACCGGCTCGACCGTCCTGAGCTCATCCGCATGCTCGAGGGCAAGAACCTCCTTCCCGCGATCTTCTTCGTCTTCAGCCGGATCGGATGCGATGCCGCGGTCACGCAGGTCGTGCGCTCCGGCATCCGACTCACCGAGGGCTGGGAGCGGGACGAGATCCGCGAGATCGCCGAGGAGCGCTGCCGCACGATCCGTGATGAGGACCTCGCGGTCCTCGGCTACTGGGAATGGCTGGAAGGCCTTCAACGCGGGATCGCCGCGCACCACGCCGGCCTCATCCCCGCCTTCAAGGAGGTGGTCGAGGAGTTGTTCCAGCGCAAGCTCGTCAGGGTCGTCTTCGCCACCGAGACGCTCGCCCTCGGGGTGAACATGCCGGCTCGGACGGTGGTGCTGGAGAAGCTGGAGAAGTTCAACGGCGAGAGCCGGGCGCCGATCACCCCGGGGGAGTACACGCAGCTCACCGGACGAGCAGGGCGCCGCGGCATCGACGTGGAGGGGCATTCGGTCATCCAGTGGGTGCCGGGCCTGAATCCGCAGGCCGTCGCCGCCCTCGCCTCGCGGCGCAGCTATCCGTTGAACTCGAGCTTCCGGCCGACCTACAACATGGCGGTCAACCTCCTCGCCCAGTTCGGGCGCACCCGGACCAGGGAGATCCTGGAGAGCTCGTTCGCCCAGTTCCAGGCCGACCGCTCCGTCGTCGACATCGCGCGGCGGGTCAGGGCCCAGGAGGAGTCGCTGACGGGATACGCCGAGGCGATGACCTGTCACCTCGGCGACTTCGCCGAGTACGCCGGGATCCGTCGGGAGCTGAGCGACCTCGAGCGGAAGGCGTCCCGCGAACGGGGCGGATCGCGCGCCGACGCCGACCGGCGGCAACGGCGGATCGCCTCTCTGCGCACGCAGCTGAAGAAGCATCCGTGCCACGGCTGCGCCGAGCGCGAAGCCCATGCCCGCTGGGCCGAACGCTGGTTCCGACTGAGCCGCGAGAACGACAGCCTGCGGAGGCAGATCCACGGGCGCACCGGCGCCGTCGCGCAGGTGTTCGACCGGGTGAGCGATGTCCTGCTCGAGCTGGGCTACCTCGAGCTGCCCGGGTCGGCGGACGCGGCCGAGGTGCGTCTGGCCCAGCCGGGTATCGCCCTCCGGCGCATCTACGGGGAACGGGATCTGCTCGTGGCCGAGTGCCTTCGGCGCGGGGTCTGGGCCGGGCTCGATGCACCCGCACTCGCCGCGATGGCGATCTGCCTCGTGTACGAGCCCCGACGCGAGGGGTCCGAGAACGTCGCGGTCCGGATGCCGGGGGGCGCGTTCCGCGACGCCCTCGGGGCGACGGAGCGCATCTGGTCGGCTCTCTCGGACGTGGAGGAGGAGCACGGGCTCCCCGGCACGGCGGCGCCCTCCGCCGGGCTCGCCTACGCCACCTGGCGCTGGGCCCAGGGCGGGCGACTCGACGAGGTGCTGCGGGACGCCGATCTCGCGGCCGGCGACTTCGTCCGCTGGATGAAGCAGGCGGTCGATCTGCTCGATCAGGTCTCCCTCGTGGCGGACGGCGACCCCGGCCGCGGGGCTCGTCGGGCGATCGACGGCATCCGACGCGGCATCGTCGCGGACAGCATGGTCGCATGAACGGCCGAGACGGGACACCGATCCCGACCCCGGGCCTCGCGATCCTCGCCGCGGTCGCGGGCGCGCTCGTGCTGAGGGCCGCCTTCCCGGAGCCGGCCGTCTGGTGGGCCGCACCGGTCGGTGTGGCGCTGACGCTCGCGGCGCTCCGCGGACGCGGCACCCGCTCGGCGCTGATCCTCGGGTTCGTGGGCGGTCTCGTCTTCTGGCTGACGCTGATCGACTGGATCCGGTACTTCCTCGGGGAGGCGAGCGCACTCGGCTTCGGGCTCGTCCTGCTTGTCGCTCTCGCGTCCTTCATGTCGCTGTGGGGCGCCCTCGGGGCCGCGCTGATCGCCGCGGTGTACCGCCGTGCGCCCACCGATCCCGTCTGGCGCGTGGGCGTGCTCCCGCTCGTCGTGGCGGGCCTGTGGACGGCCCGCGAGGCGCTGTCCGCGACGATCCCCTGGGGCGGTTTCTCCTGGGGCCGGGTGGGATTCTCGCAAGCCGGGGGAGCGCTCGATGGCCTCTTCAGCTGGATCGGCGCCTCGGGCGTGAGCTTCGTCGTCGTGTGGCTGGCCGCGCTGGTGGTGGAGCTGGTGGCCCTCCGCCCGTCCCCGTTGCCGCGCAGGACGGTGGAGCGGATACTCGATCTCGGCCCCGTGGCCCGCGGGCTGCCGGCCGTCGCTCTGGTGCTCGTGCTCGTGCTGGTGCCGGCCTGGCCGGTGGCGACGCGAGGCACGGCGGTGGTGGCCGGCGTTCAGGGCGACACCAAGTCCTCGTACGCCGACCCGCCGGAGTTCGCAGGGGACATCCTGCGCGCCCAGACCGCCGAGACGCTCGCCCTCGCCGGGCGGCGGCTGGACCTCGTCGTGTGGCCGGAGGGCGGCAACGACACCGATCCGCTCCGAGACCCGGAGGCGGCGGCGGTGTGGAGCGGCATCGTCGACAGGCTCGGGGCGCCACTACTGGGCTGGGCGGTGACCCAGCGCGGATCACGGTTCTTCAACACCTCGGTCATGTGGAGCGCGGACGGTCCCGGCGCGCTGTACGACAAGCGGCATCCCGTCCCCTTCGGGGAGTACGTCCCCGCGCGCGCGGTGTTCCACGCGGTCGTTCCGGACCTCGTCGACCTTCTGCAGCGGGAGTACACGCCGGGGCAGGCGAGCCCCGTCGTCCCGGTCGGGGGAGGACGCCGTGCGGGCGTCTTCATCTGCTTCGACATCGCCGACGACGCGCTCACCCGTCAGGCGGTGGCCGGTGGCGCCCAGTTCCTCATCACCCCGAGCAACAACACCGACTTCGGCCGGTACTCGGACGAGAGCGTCCAGCAGCTGCAGATCGCCCGGGTCCGCGCCTTGGAGTCGGGCCGGGCGATCGTGAGCGTCTCGACCGTGGCGACGACCGCGGTGATCCGGGCCGACGGGTCCATCGCGGCCCGGGTGCCCACCTGGCGGCCCGGCAGGGTCGTGGCGGAGGTCCCTCTCGCGCGGGGAACGACGCCGGCCATGCTCGCCGGAGGTGGCGTCGAGACCGGCCTGGGTGCTCTCGGCATCGCGGGGTGGGTCGCCGCGCTGCTCTTCTCCGCGGCACCGCGCGCGCGCAGGCGGAGCAGCTAAGCCGACTTCTTCGCGCCGCGCCGGGAGCGCAGGTACTGCAGGCGCTCCTCCAGGAGCTCTTCCAGCTCCGGGATCGTCCGCCGCTCGAGCAGCATGTCCCAATGCGTGCGAGGGGCTTTGCCCGCGGACTGCTCGCTCGTGACGAGTTCTCCGTCGTCCCCGACCAGCCGACCCTCCTGACCGGTCCGCGGCGAGTCCCAGACCTCAGGGATCTCGGCATCGGCGGCGAACATCACCTCGAACGTGTTCCCCTCCGTGGTGCGGTACACGCTCCGCTTGCGCGGCGAGAACTCCACGCCCTCCTCGCTCTGCAGGCTCTGCGCTCCCAGGCGCATCCCGCGCAGACTCCGATCAGCCATGATGTGACCCCTCCTTCCGCGCCCGGTGGGGCGCTCGTCCCCGAGTCCCTGCATACAACGCCCGAAGGCTTGGAGGGATGTCCGAAAGGGCGTGCCCCCCAGTCGTTTCACAGGGGGTTCGTCGGCCTCGCCCAACCGGTTCGGATGCGGAGCACATCACCATCCCCGACGCCGGGGCTCTCAGGATGCGAGCTGCGCGAGGGCGACGTCGACCCGGTCGGTGACGATCCCGTCGGCTCCGGCCGCGAGGAGCGCACGCATCTCCTCCGGATCGTCGATGGTCCAGTAGTGCACCTCGACCCCGGCCCGGTGCAGCGCCCTGATCGCCCCCCGGGTGGACGTCGAGAAGCGCCCGAAGCGCGTCGGCAGCTGTACGGCGTCGACGTCGCGGAGGGCGAGCCGCGCGATCGGGACCAGACCCAGCCGGGCGGCCGCGACGGCGACGGCCGAAGCCACCGAGGAGGCGGACGTCGCGACCCCGGGGAGCCGCCCGACGGCCGCACGGCGCCGGCGACCCGAGAAGGACCCGACGAGCACCCGGCGGACCGCGCCGGCCTCCAGGATCGCGGCCGCCGCCGGCGCCGCGGCCCCCTGCGACTTGATGTCGATGTTGAGTCGCGCGTCCGGGAAGGCCGCCAGCAGCTCCGCCAGCGAGCAGAAGGACTGGCCCGCGCCGAGCGGGATCTCGCGGAGTTCGGCCATGGTGAGCTCGTTCACGCGTCGGGCGCGCCCGGTCAGGCGGGCGAGGTCGGGGTCGTGGCTGACCACGGCGACGCCGTCGGCGCTCGCGTGCACGTCCGTCTCGAGGTAGACGGCTCCCGCGGTCAGCGCGACGAGAAAGGCGAGCAGCGTGTTCTCCGGGGCCCCGGCCGTGGTGAGGCCCCGATGGGCGAGGATCCGGGGACGATCGGGCTCGAACCAGGCCGTCGCCCGGTCAGGACGGCCCGGCACCGGTGGGCGGAGCGTCGTCCGGCGTCTCGGGCGACTCGCCGGGCAGTGGCGGGTTCTCGAGCAGGGCCTCCGGCAGTCCGAGCTCCGCCGCCGTCGTGTCGGGGACCACCGGTTCCTCGTCGAGCACCGACGTCGCGCTGCGCGTCCGCGGTCGGGGGGTCGCGTCCCGCGGCGCGAAGAAGCCTTCGCCGATGCCTTTCAGCGCGTCCGTCAGCTCGCTCGGGATGATCCACAGCTTGTTGGACGCGCCCTCGGCCAGCTTCGGGAGGGTCTGGAGGTATTGGTAGGCGAGCAGCTTGGAGTCCGGATCACCAGCGTGGATCGCGTCGAAGACGGTCTGGATCGCCTCCGCCTCGCCCTGCGCCCGGAGCACCTGCGCCTTGGCGTCGCCTTCGGCCTGCAGGATCGCGGCCTGCCGCTGACCTTCGGCCTGCAGGATCTGCGACTGCTTGGTGCCCTCGGCGGTGAGGATCGCGGCGCGCCGGCTCCGCTCCGCACGCATCTGCTGCTCCATGGAGTCCTGAATGGACGACGGCGGGTCGATGGATTTCAGTTCGACGCGGGAGACCCGGATCCCCCATTTTCCGGTGGCCTCGTCGAGGACGACACGCAGCTGTCCATTGATGTTGTCGCGGCTGGTCAGCGCCTCCTCGAGGTTCAGTCCGCCGACGACGTTGCGCAGCGTCGTGATCGTCAACTGCTCCACCGCGCCGAGGTAGTTGGCGATCTCGTAGGTCGCGGCCCGCGCATCCGTGACCTGGAAGTACACGACGGTGTCGATGGAGACGACGAGGTTGTCCTCGGTGATGACGGGTTGAGGCGGGAAGGAGACGACCTGCTCGCGCATGTCGACGAGGGGTCGCACCCGGTCGATGAACGGCACGAGCAGGTTCAGTCCGGGGTTGAGGGTCTTGTGGTACCGCCCGAGCCGCTCGACGACCCCGGCGTAGGCCTGCGGGATGATCCGGATGGAGCGGAACACCGTCACCAGCACGAAGATGACGACGATCGCGAGCACGACGAACAGCACGACGGTGCCCGCGGCGGTGGAGGTGATCACGGGGTGGCGGTCCTCTCGGTGCGATCCAGCGGAACGAGCTCGACGACAGCGGTGGCGCCCTCGATGGCCGTCACCTGCACCCGCGCGCCCTCGACCAGCGCGACGGTGGACCCTGCCGGCAGGCGTGCCGTCCAGGTGTCCCCGTTCTGCAGCTTGGCCTGGCCGTGGTGATCGTCAACAACCGTGAGGACGACGCCGGGGAGGCCGACGAGGGCCTCGACGTTGCTTCGCGCGGGATCGGCGCCCCGATGCAGGCGCCGTTGCAGTGCGGGTCGGACCAGGAACAGGAGGGCGACGCAGAGCACGGCCGCCACGATGATCTGCACCCACCACGGCGCGCCGAGCAGTCCGCTGACCAGACCCCCGATGCTGCCCACCGCGAGCATCAGGAAGGTGAAGTCGAGGCTCAGCATCTCGATCACCGCGAAGATCAGGATGAGGGCGATCCAGACCACCCAGGCCCAGCTCGAGACGACGTCCACGGCACCTCTTCCCGTCGGATCCTCACGCTAGCACCGGAGGCCCGCAGCGGCGGCGACCGAGGGTCGCGGCTGTAGGGTCGGGGTCCGTGGACACCCCCCTCGAGCCCGGCTCGCTCGCCGGCATCCGTGCACTGGTCACCGGCTCCTCCCGCGGCATCGGCGCCGACACCGCAGGCTTCCTGGCAGCGGCGGGCGCGAAGGTCGTCATCAACTACCGCAACAAGGAGCCACGGGCGCAGAGGGTCGTCGCGGGCATCGAGCGGGCCGGCGGCGAGGCGATGGCGATCGGCGCCGACCTCACCGACCGCGACTCCGTGGCGCTGATGTTCTCGGCGATACGGGAGCGCTGGGGCGGCCTCGACCTCCTGGTGCTCAACGCCTCCGGCGGCATGGAGTCGGGCCTGGGCGAGGACTACGCCCTGCGGCTCAACCGCGATGCGCAGGTGAACACCCTCGATGCGGCGCTGACCATGATGGGGTCCGGCGGGCGGGTGGTGTTCGTCACGAGCCATCAGGCCCACTTCATCGAGAGCACGCCGACGATGCCCGAGTACGAGCTCGTCGCCCGATCGAAGCGTGCGGGCGAGGATGCGCTGCGCGCCCGCGCCGACGATCTCGCCGCCCGGGGGATCTCCTTCGTCGTGGTGTCCGGCGACATGATCGAGGGCACCATCACCGCGACGCTGCTGAATCGGGCTCGTCCCGGCGCGATCGAGGCGCGGCGCGAGGCCGCCGGCCGCCTCTACAGCGTCGACGAGTTCGCCGCGGAGGTCGCCCGAGCCGCCGTCGACCCAATCCCCGAGGATCACACCCGGTTCGTGGGCGACGTCACCGGTTTCGGAGGCGCCTGAGGATGCGCCCGGCGGACATCGAGCTGCTGCGGTCGGTCGGCGCCCCGAGCATCCACCCGTCGGGCGACCGCGCGGTCGCGGCGGTCGGGCCTCC
>JACRGJ010000127.1 GCA_016212425.1 Micrococcales bacterium
CATCCCTCGCGCCCGCACCCCCGCACCCCTCGCGCCCGCACCCCCGCACCCCCCGCGCCTCCCGCACCCCCCGGAGCACGCGCCCGACGCGCGCATCCGCCCGCGGTTAGGATGAGCCGTACCCGCTCGGGTGCGCATCGACCCCGGGAGCTCTCCTCCGCATGTGCGGCATCGTCGGCATCGTCTCGTCCGTTCCGGTCGGCCAGCAGATCTACGACGCGCTCGGGCTGCTCCAGCACCGCGGGCAGGATTCCACCGGCATCGCCACCTCGGACGGCTCGACCGTGCACATGGTCAAGGCGCGAGGGCAGGTGCGCGAGGCGTACCGCACCCGCGACATGCGCAGCCTCCTCGGCACCATGGGTCTCGGACACGTGCGCTACACCACCCGCGGTGACGCGCGGAAGGAGCAGGAGGCGCAACCCTTCTACGTGAACGCGCCCTACGGCATCACGCTCGTGCACAACGGCAACCTCACGAACACGCGGGAGCTGACCGACCAGCTGTTCCGCGTCGACCGCCGGCACCTCAACACCGACTCCGACACCGAGCTGCTCGTCAACGTGCTGGCGCACGAGCTGCAGGCCCAGGTGCGGGGCTCCGAGCTCGACCCCGATCAGGTGTTCGATGCGATCACCACCCTGCACGAGCGGGTGCAGGGCGCCTACGCCGCGATCGCGCTGATCGCCGGGCGGGGGCTGCTCGCCTTCCGTGACCCCTACGGCATCCGCCCGCTCATTCTCGGCAAGCGCGCACGGGGACTGGTCGGCACCGACTGGATCGTCGCGAGCGAGTCGCTGGTGCTCGAGTCGGGCGACTACGAGATCGTCCGGGATCTCGCCCCCGGCGAAGCCGTCTACATCACCCGCGGCGGAGAGATGTTCTCCCGACAGTGCTCCCCGGATGCGCGGCTCATCCCGTGCTCCTTCGAGTACGTCTACCTCGCCCGGCCCGACTCGGTGATGAACGGCATCTCGGTGTACGAGGCGCGGCTGCGGCTCGGTGACCGGCTCTCGGCGACGATCGCCGATCACGCCCCGCGCGGCGATATCGACGTGGTGATGCCGATCCCCGACTCGTCGCGCCCGGCCGCGATGCAGGTCGCTCACAACCTCGGGATCGAGTACCGGGAGGGCTTCTACAAGAACCGGTATGTGGGCCGGACCTTCATCATGCCGGGGCAGGAGCAGCGCAGGAGGAGCGTGAAGCAGAAGCTGAACGCGATGGGCAGCGAGTTCCGCGGCAAGAACGTGCTCATCGTCGACGACTCCATCGTGCGCGGCACCACCTCGCGCGAGATCGTCGACATGGCGCGCGCGGCCGGGGCGAACAAGGTGACCTTCACCTCCGCGGCTCCGCCGGTGCGCTACCCGCACGTCTACGGCATCAACATGCCCACGCGCGAGGAGCTGGTGGCCGCGGGCCGGAAGATCCCCGAGATCGCCACCGAGCTCGGGGCGGATCACCTCATCTACCAGGAGGTCGCCGACATGACCTCCGCGATCCTCGAGGGCTCTCCCCTCACCGAGCTGGAGACCAGCTGCTTCACCGGCGACTACGTCACCGGCTCGGTCACCCCCGAGTACCTCGCCTGGGTCGAGGCGAATCAGCTCAGCTGAGCCCGCGTCGGCCCGTCAGCGGACGGATGCCGCGGTGCGGTCGATCGCCTCGGCGAGCGTCTCCGGCGCGCAGGCGTAGTTGACCCGGATGTGCCCGCGGCCCTGCGGGCCGAACGCCGGGCCGGAGCCGAACGCGACCCGCGCGCTCTCGACGAGCGCCGCGGACGGGTCGTCGCCGAGACCGTAGTCGGACAGGTCGACCCAGGCGACGAAGGTCGCGTGGGGCTCGTGCAGAACCGCCTGCGGGAGCCGCTCGCGCAGCAGGTGCCCGAGCAGCATCCGGTTGCTCACCAGCGCGGCGACGATGCTGTCGAGCCAGGCATCGCCCTCTCGGAATGCGGCCGCCGTGGCCGCCGCGCCGAGCAGCGACGTGCGGTAGTGCACCTCCTCGGGCAACCGCTCCAGCAACGCCCGCGGCCGGTCGTCCGCCGCCACGATCAGCGACGCCTTCACACCCGCGAGGTTGAAGGCCTTGCTCGCCGAGTGCAGAGCGATGCCGTGCTCGCGGGCGGCGTCCGAGACCGCCAGGAACGGGGTGAACACGGCATCCGGGTGCGTCAGCGGGGCGTGGATCTCGTCGCTGACCACTACGGCGTCGAACTCCGCCGCGATCTCGGCGAGCGCCGCGAGCTGCTCGGCCGGATGCACGAGCCCGAGCGGATTGTGCGGAGAGCACAGCAGCACCGCACGGGCGCGTCCGCTGCGGAGGGCGTCGCGGATGCCGTCGAGGTCGAGCGCCCAGGCGGCGGTCCCCGCGCCGCGGAGCAGAGGTACCTCGACGACGCGGCCGCCCGACTCGGGAACCAGGTCGAAGAACGGCGGATACACCGGCGGGGTGATGACGACGCCGTCGCCCGGGCGGATCACGACGCGCAGCGCCTCGACGATGCCGACCGAGACATCCGTCGCGAGCTTCACGGCATCCGGATCGACACTCCAGTCCCAGCGCCGCGCGGCGAACCCCGCGAACGGCTCGGCGACCTGCGCCGCGGCGCCGAGGTACCCGGTGTCGGAGGCGCGGATCCGCTCGATCATCGCCTCCGCAACCGCGGGGAAGAGCGGGTAGTCCATCTCGGCGACGAACATGGGGATGACGTCGGCGGGGTAGCTCGTCCACTTCGCGCTGGTGCGGGCGCGGAGACGCTCGAGCGGGTCGGCGCGGGCTTCGGCGCTCATGCGGCGGGCGTGCCGTCGGAGGGGCCGTCGCCGCCCATCCGGTCGCGCGCGACCACGGCCTCCCGCGAGCGCCGGCGCAGCACCGCGTCGAGGATGACCCCCACCAGCGCGCCCACGAGCGCCCCCACGGCGATGCCGTAGAGGGCGAAGTACCCGGCGGTGGCGGCGAAGCCCACCTGCGGGTCGGCCTTCTGCGTGCTCGTGAGGATGAGGGACGCGAGCACTCCGAGCACGATCCCGACGCCGATGAACACCCCGAGCTTCGGGGCGCGGCGGATGCGGGCGCGCTGCGGCTCGTCGCCCTCGGTTCCGGTCTCGCTCACCGGCCCATTCTCCCAGGTCGGCGGCGAGGCGCGGACGGTGCCCGACCCGGGCTCATCCGGCTCAGCGGAGACCGGCGAGGGGAAGCACTCCGGCGAGGTCGGCGCGTGAGCCGGATGCGGCGACACGGGATGCGGCGACCGCCTCCGCCCAGCTGAGCCCGCCCGTCGCGAGCGCGAGCCAGGTGGCGGCATCCGTCTCCACGACGTTCGGCGGAGTGCCGCGCGTGTGCCGTGGACCCTCGATCGCCTGCACGGCCGCGAAGGGTGGAACACGCACCTCCACGGTGTGCCCCGGCCGCCGCTCGGCGAGCACCTGGAGGCTCCACCGCACCGCCGTCGCGAGGTCCCCGCGTGCGGGCGCCTCGCCGAGCGCGGCGGCGAGCGCGGCCCGACCGACGTCGTCGGGGATGCGGGCGCGCGCCATCCGTCCACGGTATCCCCGGTACCCTTGGGCTCCGTGCGCATCCTGGTCCTCGGCTCCGGCGCGCGCGAGCACGCCATCGTCAAGGCCCTGCTCGCCGAGGAGGCGGGGCACGAGATCACCGCGGTCCCCGGCAACGCGGGCATCGCCGCGGAGGTCGAGACGGTGCGGTTCGACGCGTCGAACCCCGTGCTCGTCGCCGATTACGCCAAGGAGTACGGCGCCGAACTGGTCGTCATCGGACCCGAGGCGCCCCTGATCGCCGGCGTCGCCGACCGCGTGCGGATGCTCGGCATCCCCGTCTTCGGGCCGTCGAAGGATGCCGCGCAGCTGGAGGGCTCGAAGGCGTTCGCGAAACGGGTGATGGCCGAGGCGCAGGTGCCGACGGGGCAGGCCACCCGGGCGGCGAGCCTGGACGAACTGGAGACCGCGCTCGACGTCTTCGGCGCCCCCTACGTCGTCAAGGCCGACGGCCTCGCCGCGGGTAAGGGGGTGATCGTCACCAGCGACCGTGACGCCGCCGTCGACCACGCCCGGTTCTACCTGCAGCAGGGCCAGGTGCTGGTCGAGGAGCACCTCCGGGGCCGCGAGGTGTCGCTGTTCCTGCTCTCCGACGGGCACGACGTGCTGCCGCTCAGTCCCGCACAGGACTACAAGCGCGCCTTCGACGGCGACGAGGGCCCCAACACCGGCGGCATGGGCGCCTACTCGCCGCTGCCGTGGCTGCAACCGCAATGGGAGACGGAAGCCGACTTCGTCGACGAGGTCATCGACACCGTCGCCCGACCGGTCATCCGCCTGCTCGAGGCCGAGGGCACTCCATTCGTGGGCCTGCTCTACTGCGGCCTGATGATCACGGATGCCGGCATCCGGGTCATCGAGTTCAACGCCCGCTTCGGCGACCCCGAGACCCAGGTCGTGCTGGCCCGGCTCGAGACACCGCTGTCCGAGCTCATGCTCGCCGCGGCGACGGGCGGGCTCGCCCGGTTGCCCTACCCGAGGTTCCGCCCGGATGCCGCCGTCAGCACGGTGCTCGCCAGCGCGGGCTACCCCGAGAACCCGGTCGCGGGACGGCAGCTGATCGGTCTGGATCGGGTGCGCGACGTGATCGTCGACCACGCCGCCACCGCGCTGGTCGAGGATCGCTGGATCGTCAGTGGCGGCCGGGTGCTCAGCGTCGTCGGCGTCGCGCCGACCTTCACCGCCGCGCGCGAGAAGGTGTACGCCGCACTCGGCGAGCTCGAGCTCGAGGGCTCCTTCTACCGCCGTGACATCGCGGCGGCCGTCGCGGCATCCGAGCGCGCCGCATCCGAGGACGCGGGGTCCGAGAGCGCGGGGTCCGAGAGCGTGGAGTCCGAGAGCGCGGAGTCCGAGAGCGCGGATCAGGGCGGGGGCGGGCCGGCATGAGCGCCGACTCCCGCCTCGAAGCCCAGGGCTGGCGGCACGTGTACTCCGGCAAGGTGCGCGACCTCTACCGCGCCGAGACGCATCCCGGGCGGATGCTCGTCGTCGCCTCCGACCGGGTGAGCGCGTTCGACCGCATCCTGAGCCCGGCGATTCCCGGCAAGGGCGCGGTGCTCACCCAGCTGAGCATGTGGTGGTTCGAGCGGCTGGGCATGCCCAACCACCTCGCCGCGGCGCACCCCTCGCTCGGCGACCGGCTGCCCGCCGGGATCGCGGAGCGGGCGATGCTCGTGCGCGAGCTCGCGATGGTCCCGATCGAGTGCGTCGTGCGCGGCTACCTGGTGGGCTCCGGCTGGGCCGAGTACCGCGCCGCGGGGACGGTGTGCGCGATCCCGCTTCCCGCCGGCCTCCGCGAGGGCGATCGGCTGCCGGAGCCGATCTACACGCCCGCGCGGAAGGCGCCGCTCGGGGAGCACGACGAGAACGTGAGCTTCGAGCGCACGGTGGAGCTCGTCGGCGAGGCGGATGCCGCGGAGCTGCGCGACCGGAGCCTCGCGGCGTACGCCACCGCATCCGCTCTCGCCGAGCAGCGCGGCCTGATCCTGGCGGACACGAAGCTCGAGTTCGGCCGCGACCCCGACTCCGGCGACGTCGTCATCGCCGACGAGGTGCTCACCCCCGACAGCTCCCGCTACTGGGACGCCGTGGCCTACGCGGCGGGCGGCAGCGACCGGCTCGACAGCTTCGACAAGCAGATCGTGCGCGACTGGCTGGCGGCGAACTGGGACCGCGCCGGGGAGCCGCCGACGCTGCCGGCGGAGATCGTCGAACGCACCGCGGCGCGCTACCTCGAGCTGGCGGACCGGATCCGCGGGTGAGCACCGCCGCCCTGCTGATCGAGGACGTCGCCTGGGACGACCCGCGCGCCGTCGCGCTGCGCGCGGCCCAGCAGGCGGAGATCGCCGCGCGCTACGGCACCCCGGATTCCGAGCCGGGACCTGCGCCGACGACCGCCGACATCGCCCTCTTCCTCCTGGCCTCGCGGGGCGGGGCTCCTCTCGCCTGCGGCGCGTTGCGTCGGCTCGACGAGCGGCACGGCGAGATCAAGCGGATGTACGCGGTGCCCGAGGCGCGCGGCTCCGGCGCCGCGGTCGCGGTGCTGCGGGAACTCGAGCGTCGCGCGCGGGAACTCGGCTGGGAGCGCCTGGTGCTGGAGACCGGCACGGCGCAGCCGGACGCGATGCGCTTCTACGAGCGCGAGGGCTACACCGCCATCCCCCTCTACGGCTACTACGCCGACTCCGCAGACTCCCTCTGCTACGAGCGGCGTTTGTAGCGCCGGATGCCCCGGGCGCGAGTCCGGAATTCATGCGTCCGCATGGAGGTTGACCCGAGCGTGACCGACCGACTCGCCGCCGGCACCGCGATGGGCGCGGTGACGCTGCACGTCGCCGATCTGGACGGGATGATCCGCTACTACCGCGACGGAGTCGGCCTCCAGCTGCTGCGGCAGGAGGGCGACCGCGCGGAGCTGGGCCGCGGCACCCACGCGCTGGTGATCCTCGAGCACACCCCCGCTCTCCGGCACGCGGGTCCACGCGAGGCGGGCCTGTTCCATACCGCGATCCTCTTCGACACCCGCGAGGCGCTCGCCGCCGCGGTGTACTCGGTCGCACGCCGGCATCCGGGATCCTTCACCGGCTCCAGCGACCACGTCGTCTCGAACGCGTTCTACTTCGACGACCCGGAGGGCAACGGGGTCGAGCTGTACTGGGATCGCGACCGCACCCAGTGGAGCTGGGTACACGGCCGGATCGAGATGGCGACCCTGCAGTTGGACCCGAACCTCTTCCTGCGCGAGAACCTCAGCGCCGAGACCGCGGCCACGGTGGAGTCGGGCGGCCCGACGCCGGGCGATGCCACCGTCGGGCATGTGCACCTCAGCGTCGGCGACATCGCCCCGGCGCGGGAGTTCTACGTCGACCGGCTCGGATTCGACACCACCCTCGAAGTCCCCGACCAGGCGCTGTTCGTCAGCGCCGGCGGCTACCACCACCACATGGCGATGAACGTGTGGCGCTCTCGCGGCGCCGGTCGACGCAGACTCACCCTGGGCCTCGGCCGCGTCGACATCCTGCTGCCCGGCATCGACGACGTGGGTGAGCTGGCGGAGAGGATGCGGCACTACGGCATCCCCGCCCGCGACGACGGCGCCGGGGTCGGGTTCGAGGACCCATGGGGCAACCGCGTCCTCGCCACCGCCGCGGGCTGACCCACCGCCGCGGGCTGACCCGACGCCCGGCTCACGCGCCGCTCCGGTGGCCCGACGCTCCGGCGGACGCCGCTCCGGGGAGGCTCAGGCGCGTCCGGGAGGATGGCCCGGTGCCCCCGCCGTCCCGCCGTGCCGCGCTCGCCCTCGGGGCGGCCTCCGCGCTCGGGGTGGCGCTCTCCGGATGCGGGGCGCTCGCGCAGGCGCCGCGGCGCATCCGCAGCGCGCAACCGGTGCTGCCTCCCACGCCGCTGGTCATGGCTGCGTTCCAGCCGGACTACGCCGATCCGGCGCGGATCGATGCGAGCGCCGCCGGACTCGACACGGTGATCGTCGCCTCGATCGCGCTGATCAACGGTGGCGCCGACGTCACCCCGACGAACCCGCGGGTGCTCCGGCAGCGCGACCGGGCCAAGCAGCTGGGCAAGACCGCGACGGTGATGCTCACCAACTCGGTGCCCGGTGTCGGGTTCAGCGGCGACCTCGCATCCGGAACCCTGCGCTCGGCCGCGAACCGCGCCCGCATCGTGGAGCAGCTAGCGCGGAAGGTGGCCGACGAGAGCTGGGACGGCATCATGCTCGACCTGGAGTCGCTCGATCGCGGCGACGCCACGGGGTACGTGCGCTTCGCGAAGGCACTGCGGGCGCGGCTCGGGAAGACGGTGCGCCTGGATGCGTCGATCATGACCGCGACCAGCCGCGACGGGTACCTCGGCCGCGGCTACGACGTGGAGGGCCTGACGGAGCAACTCGACCTCGTGACCCTGATGGGCTACGACCAGCACGGCACCTGGGACCCCACGAACCCCGGACCGGTGGGCTCGCTCGACTGGCAGCGCGCGTGCCTCGACGCCCTGCTGAAGCTCGCGCCCTCCCGACAGGTCGACCTCGGGGTCGCGGGCTACGGCTACCGCTGGGCCCCAGACCGCGCCCACGCGGTCAGCGACGCGCAGGCCCGGCGCCTGGTCGCCGAGGACCCCGCCGCGACCGTGCGGTGGGACGACACCGCGCGGGAGTGGAACGCCACCCTCTCCGACGGCTCGACCATGTGGTGGTCGGATGCCACCTCCCTCGCTGCCCGGAGGAGACTCGCGACCGAGCTGCGCCTCCACGGGATCGCCGTGTGGTCGCTGGCGGTGTCGGATCCCATCCAACGCCCGCCCGCGTAGCGGCGGTCCGTGGGGAACGCGAAGGCGCCCCGGACCGCGCGGACCGCGCCGGCCACGCCGGGGATCTCCGCGACCGCAGTGCGCGTCGTGTCGACGAGGGCGAGCGCGAGGGCGTGCCAGGCTGAGCGGATGAGCCGGCTGCCCGCGATCCTGCTCGGTCCGGTCGTGCTCGCGCAGGCGAACGCCCTCCGCCGGGCGACCCCGCTGCTCGACCCGCCGCCGCAGCCCTGGGGCGGCGTCGCCGGAGGGCGTCCCGAGGGCACGGGGGCGGCTCAGCGGATCCTCGTGATCGGCGATTCCACCGCGATCGGCACCGGGGTGGGCGCGGCGTCCGAGTCGCTCGGCGCGCGGGTCGCGGCGCGGCTCTCCGCCCTCGACGGGAGCGCGGTGGTCTGGCACGCCACCGGCCACAACGGGGACACCGCCGCCGAGGTGCGCCGGGACTTCCTCCCCGGCGTCCTGCGCGACCTGGGCGGCACCGACGCTCCCGCCGGAACCGCCATCGTGCTCGTGGGCTGGAACGACGCGATGCATCTGCGCTCGGGCCGCGCCTTCGCCGCCGATCTCACCGTGCTGGTGCGCTCGCTCGGGGCCCGGAGCCGGGTGCTCGTCGTCGCCGCGCCGCACTTCGAGCGCCTCGCGGTGCTGCGGCAGCCGCTCCGACTCGCGCTCGGATCCGCCGCCGCGGGGTTGCGGCGGGAGGCGCTCGCCGTGTGCCGGCGCGAGGGCGCCACCCTGGTGCCCGGATTCGACGGAGCCAGCACGGCATCCGATGGTTTCCACCCGGATGCCGCAGGCTACGACCGCATGGCCGCCGCCGTGGTGACGGCTCTGGCCTCGTGATCCGCCGCGCTGCGGGCGCGGCGCCCACCGTACGCGGACGGGTGCGAGCGGACGCCCTCGCCACCCTCATCTAAACTGACGGCATGCCCGTGATCGTCGTCGAGGTCATGCCCAAGGCCGAACTGCTCGACCCCGCCGGCAAGGCCGTCGCCGGCGCGCTCGCCAAGCAGGGCCGGGCGCACTTCTCGCAGGTGCGGATCGGCAAACGGTTCGAACTCACCGTCGACGAGGTGACCGAGGCGACCCTCGACGAGGCGCGCGAACTCGCCGACGACCTGCTCTCGAACGGCGTGATCGAGGACGTCCTCCGCATCTACTCCGCCGCCGCCCCGCTCGACCCGCCCGCATGACCCGCGTCGGGGTCGTCACCGTCCCGGGGTCACTCGACGACCGGGATGCGCAGCGCGCGGTTCGCCTCGCCGGCGGCGAGCCGGTGCCGCTCTGGCACGGTGCGCACGACCTCGACGGCGTGGCTGCGGTGGTGCTGCCGGGCGGGTTCAGCTACGGCGACTACCTGCGGTGCGGCGCGATCGCGGCGCACTCCCCGATCATGAGCGAAGTGATCGCGGCGGCGGAGCGCGGGATGCCGGTGCTCGGCATCTGCAACGGATTCCAGATCCTCGTCGAGGCGCACCTGCTGCCGGGAGGTCTGGTGGCGAACGACCATGGCGCCTTCCTCTGCCGTGACCAGGTGCTGCGCGTCGAGAACACCTCGACGGCGTGGACCTCGCTCTACGAGCCCGGGCAGCACATCACCGTGCCGCTGAAGAACGGAGAGGGGGGGTACATCGCCGACGCCGCCACCCTGGAGCGCCTCGAGGGCGAGGGGCTCGTGGCCTTCCGCTACGCCGGCATCAACCCGAACGGGTCGGCGAACGACATCGCGGGCCTCACGAACCCCGCGGGCAACATCGTCGGGCTGATGCCGCATCCGGAGCACGCCACCGAGCCCGGCTTCGGTCCCGACACGGATGCCGCGATGCGCTCCGGCACCGATGGCCTCGCCCTCTTCCGCTCCGCTCTGGAGCGCGTCCTCGCCTAGCGCTCCCGCTCGCGGCCGCCCCCGCGTCCCGCGCCTCCGCCCCTCCCCGCGTCCGCGCGCCCGCGTCCCGCGCCCCAGCCCCGCGTCCGCGCGCCCGCGCCCCCGCCCGCGTCCGCGCCGCGTCCCGCCA
>JACRGJ010000129.1 GCA_016212425.1 Micrococcales bacterium
ATCCGACGGCGGCGGTGCGCTGCAGCTTCCGCGCCAGCTGCGCAGCGCCGTGGTCGCCGATCCCGGCTGGAAGCTCGTGGTGGCGGATGCGGCGCAGCTCGAGCCGCGAGTGCTGGCCGCGATGAGCGGCGACCGCCCGATGGCGCGAGCCGGGCAGGCGCACGACATGTACGAGGGGATCGTCGCCTCCGGTGCCGTCGCCGACCGGAACGAGGCCAAATACGGCATGCTCGGCGCGATCTACGGCGGCACCAGCGGCGTCGCCGGGCGAGTGCTGCCGCGTCTGCAGCGCGCCTTCCCGCAGGCGATGGCCCTGGTCGAGAGGGCCGCGCGCGAGGGCGAGGAAGGTCGGCCGGTGCGCACCCGGCTCGGACGCACCTCGCCGATCGGGATGGCCGCCGGCTACGACGAGACGCTCTCGGATGCGCAGCGCCGTTCGTCGCAGTCGACCCGACGGGCGTGGGGGCGCTTCACCCGGAACTTCATCGTGCAGGGCACGGCGGCCGAGTGGGCTCTGTGCTGGATGGGCTCCGTCCGACGGCGCCTGTGGGACCTGGGCGAGACCTCTCCGCCCGGCGCCGCTCCCGCGCCGTTCGCGCGCCGGCCCCACCTCGCGTTCTTCCTGCACGACGAGCTGGTCGTGCACGTCCCGGCGGAGCGTGCGGACGAGGCGGCGGAGGCGCTTCGCGCCGGTGCCGCGGAGGCCGGCCTGCTCCTCTTCGGCGCGACGCCGGTCGAGTGGGCCCTGAGCGTCGCGGTGGTCGACAGCTACGACCAGGCGAAGGAGAGCCCCCTCCGACACGCGGAATGACAGCATTGTGATTCCGGTGCCTGCTCTGGCATGATCGGCACAGAGCACCGCAGCATCCGAACCGCTGGTCGATGGTGAAGTCGAACCGACGGAACGGAGAGAAAGTGGTTGCATCGATGGCGCGCGGAGTGATCTACATCCACTCCGCGCCGCGTGCACTGTGCCCCCACGTGGAGTGGGCGGCCGGTCGTGCCCTCGGGCGTGCGGTCAGCTTCGACTGGCGGCCCCAGCCCGTCCTTCGAGGTGCCGTCCGCGCCGACTTCCTGTGGGAGGGTCCGCGCGGACTCGGTGCGCAGATCGCCTCCGCGCTGCGGGGCTGGGAGCACCTGCGGTACGAGGTCACCGAGGATGCCGGGCTCGGCACCGACGGGGCGCGCTGGATGCACACCCCCGCCCTGGGCGTGCACTACGCGCAGACGGACACGGTCGGCAACGTCGTGATCCCGGAGGATCGCATCCGCTTCGCCCTCGAGACCGCGGGGGCCAACGCGATCGAGCTGCACCGCGAGCTGCGCCTCACCCTCGGTCAGGCGTGGGATGACGAGCTGGAACCGTTCCGGTACGCCGGAGAGGACAGCCCCGTCGTGTGGCTGCACAAGGTGGGCTGAGATGCCCGCTCTGATCCTCCGCCTGCGCCGCTCCCGCGGACGGCGTCGCGCGCGCACGCATCCGTGGCTCCTCGTCCGCGCTCGCCGGGTCGCGGATTTCGGCCAGCTGAGCTGACGCCGGCGACCCTGCGCCCGTCGGCGGCCCCTCCCCCCTCGTCTTCGGCCCCGTTCCGACCCCCATCCGAGCGGGGCCGACCCCTTGCGCGGAGCGGATGCGCTCAGACGGAGCGGAAGGCCACCACGGCGTTGTGCCCGCCGAAGCCGAACGAGTTCGAGATCGCGAGCTGCGGAGCCGCGCCGAGCGCCTGCGACGACGTCGAGACGCGCAGCGGGATGGCCGGATCCTGCTCCTCGAGGTTGAGGGTCGGCGGGGCGAGCCGGTCCCGCAGGGCGAGCACCGCGAAGATCGCCTCGAGGGCGCCGGTTCCGCCGAGGAGGTGGCCGTGGGCGCCCTTCGTGGCCGACACGGGGATCTCGTGCACCCGGTCGCCGAACACCGCGAGGAGGGCGTGATATTCGGCGACGTCCCCGACCGGGGTGCTCGTCGCGTGGGCGTTGATGTGCGTCACCTCGTCGGGTGCGGCGCCGGCCTGCTCGAGCGCGGCGCGGACGGCCCGGGCGGCGCCGCTGCCCTCCGGGTCGGGGGCGGTGATGTGGAAGGAGTCGGCGGTGACGCCACCGCCCACGAGCTCCGCGTAGATCTTGGCACCGCGCGCACGGGCGTGCTCCTCGGTCTCGAGCACCACGCTCGCGGCGCCCTCGCCCATGACGAACCCGTCTCGGTTCACGTCGTAGGGGCGCGAGGCGGTCTCGGGTGAGTCGTTCCGGCGGGACAGGGCGCGCATGGCGGCGAACGCGGCCAGCGGCAGCGGGTGGACGCAGGCCTCCGCGCCCCCGGCGACGATGATGTCGGCGTAGCCGGCCTGGAGGTGGTCGTAGGCGTTGGCGATCGCCTCGGTGCTGGAGGCGCAGGCCGACACGTTGGTGCGGGCGAAGGCCCGGGCGGTGAGATCCATGCTGACCGCGGCGGCGGCGGCGTTCGGCATGAGCATCGGCACCGTCATCGGCAGGACGCGGCGGGCGCCCTTCTTGACGAGGGTGTCGTAGGCGCTGGTCAGCGTCCACAGGCCGCCGATGCCGGTGGAGTACTCCACGCCGAGACGGTCGCGGTCCACCTCCGGAACTCCGGCATCCTGCCACGCCTCGCGAGAGGCGATCAGCGCGAACTGACTCGTCGGGTCCAGGCGATTGAGCTCCGAGCGCTCGAGCATCGCCTCGGGCCGCACGCGCGTCTCGGCGGCGAAGGTCACGGGCAGCTCGAGCTCGGCGACCCAGTCCTGGGTCAGCGTGTGGGCGCCGGACTCGCCCGCGAGCAGCGCGGTCCAGCTCTCCGGCGCGGTGCCGCCGAGCGGCGAGGTGGCGCCGATGCCGGTCACGACGATTTTCTTGCTCATCTGGATCTCTCCCGTGTCCTCCGTGGCCGTTCCGCATCCGGGTGAGGTCCCGACGGCCGAACGCCGTCGACCTCGAAGGGAGGCCGACGGCGCGTCTGGTCAGCTCTGGGCGCCGGAGATGTAGCTGACGGCGTCGCCGACGGTCTTGAGGTTCTTGACCTCCTCGTCGGGGATGGTGACTCCGAACTTCTCCTCCGCCTTCACCACGACGGTCATCATCGTGATCGAGTCGATGTCGAGGTCGTCGGTGAACGACTTGTCCGTCTGCACGCTCTCGGGGGCGATGCCGGTGTCCTCGTTGATGATCTCCGCGAGACCGGCGAGCACCTCGTCGTTGGACAGTGCCATATGTGTTTCTCCTAGGGGTGTCGTTGTGACCGGGAATGAGTTTAGGGGAGCCGCACGACCTGGGCCCCGAACACCAGGCCCGCCCCGAAGCCGATCTGGAGGCTGAGCCCCCCGCTCAGCTCCGGATGCTCCTGCAGCAGCCGATGGGTCGCGAGCGGGATCGAGGCCGCCGAGGTGTTGCCCGTCGTCGTGATGTCGTCGGCGATGATGACGGACTCCGGCAGCTCCAGCTCCTTCGCCAGCTGCGACACGATCCGCATGTTGGCCTGGTGCGGCACGAAGGCGGCCAGCTGGTCGGCGCGCACCCCCGCCACCTCCAGAGCCCGCCGCGCCACCTTGACCATCTCGTACACCGCCCAGCGGTACACGCTCGGACCGTCCTGCCGCATCAGCGGCCACTCGATGGCGCCGTCACGGAACTGGGTGAAGGTGCCCTCCATCCCGACCAGACCCCACTTGGTGCCGTCGGAGCCCCAGACCGAGGCGGAGATGCCGGCCTCGTCGGAGGGCCCGATCACCGCGGCGCCCGCCCCGTCAGCGAGGAGGAACGAGATGGTGCGGTCCGTGGGTCGCGCGAACTGGCTGAGCTTCTCCGCTCCGACGACGAGGACGTACTCGGCGGCGCCCGCCCGCACCAGCGCATCCGCCTGAGCCACGGCGTAGGTGTAGCCGGCGCAGGCCGCACCGATGTCCCAGGCCGGAGCGGGCGTCGCGCCGATGCGCCCGGCGAGGTCGGCGGCGAGGGACGGCGTCACGGCGACATTGCTGATGGTCGAGACGAGGACCGCACCGAGCTGGTCGGCCCGGATGCCGGCGGCGGCGATCGCCTCGCGACTGGCCTGCTCGGCGAGGTCGACCGCCTCCACGCCGTGCGGGGCGCGGCGCCGGGTCCGCACGCCGGTGCGCTGCTGGATCCACTCGTCGCTCGAGTCGATGGGGCCGACGATGTCGTCGTTGCCGACGACGAGGTCGCCGCGAGCGGCACCGAGTCCCAGGATGCGGCTGCCGCGGGCGCCCTGGGCCTGCTGCAGCGCCGGGGCCGGTGAGATGGCGCTCACGCGGCCGCGTCCAACAGCTCGTGGGCGGCCGCCAGGTCGTCCGGTGTCTTCACCGCGACGGTCGGCACACCGGGCAGCCCGCGTCGCGCCAGGCCGGCGAGCGCTCCGGCGGGAGCGAGCTCGATGAGCCCGGTCACGCCCTCCTCTGCGAGGCTCGTCATGGTCCGGTCCCACCGCACGGGCGACGCGACCTGTCCCACGACGAGATCGAGGAACCCGCGCCCGCTCGTCACCCGCGACCCGTCGCGGTTCGTCCAGATGCGCACCACCGGATCCGCGGTCTCGACGCCGTCGGCGACGGCGCGCAGCGCCTCGACGGCCGGAGCCATATACCGCGTGTGGAATGCCCCGGCGACCTGCAGCGGGATGACGCGCGCGCCGCGCGGCGGCGCGGCCTTCAGCGCGTCCAGTGCGGGGAGCTCGCCGGCGACGACGACCTGCCCGCCGCCGTTGAAGTTCGCGGGGAAGAGCCCGAGCTCGCCCAGGCGCTCCTGCAGCGTCGACTCGTCGCCGCCCAGCACCGCGCTCATCCCCGTGCGCACCTGGGCGGCTGCGCTCGCCATGGCGCGGCTGCGCTCCCGCACGAGCGTCATCGCGGTCGCCTCGGTCAGGATGCCCGCCCCGGTCGCCGCGGCCAGCTCGCCGACCGAGTGCCCCGCGATGCCGTGCAGGCGTCCGCGGCGACCCTCGCTCAGCACGGCAGCCAGACTGAGGATGCTCGCGGCGACGATCAGGGGCTGGGCCACTGCCGTGTCGCGGATCGTGTCCGCATCCGACTGCGTTCCGTGCGCCCGGAGATCGAGCTCCGCCGCGTCGGAGAGCGCGTCGAGGTGGTCGGCGAACGCCGGCTCCACGAGCCACGGGGTGAGGAAGCCCGGGGTCTGCGACCCCTGACCGGGAGCGACGATGACGACGGGCACCCGACCATCCTGCCAATTCGCCCGCGCCCGCGTGCACCGGTCCCGACGAAAGCCGTCCCGGTCTGTTGTGCGGGTCGTACAGCCCTCGTCCGCGAACCCGTCCCGCGGGCTCGGGCCCGCCGGCCGGCTCGAGGTCAGCGACGGGTGTTCTCGGCGATCGAGCCGACGATGAGCGCCGACTGCAGCACCAGCGCGTCCCGCGCGTGGGTGGCGTCCCACCCCAGGATCTCGGTGATCCGCTTCAGGCGGTAGCGCACCGTGTTCGGGTGCACGAAGAGCTCACGGGCGGTGGCCTCGAGCGAGCGGCCCGTGTCGAGGTAGGCCCAGAGCGTCGTGAGCAGATCCTTGGACTGCGCGTTCAGGGGCCTGTAGATCCGGTTCACCAGTGCGGAGCGTGCGATCGGATCGCCCGCGAAGGCTCGCTCGGGCAGCAGGTCGTCGGCCAGCACCGGGCGCGGCGCGTGGCGCCAGGTGCCGGCCACCGCGAATCCCGC
>JACRGJ010000132.1 GCA_016212425.1 Micrococcales bacterium
GAGACGGCATTCACCTCCGCGCAGCACGGGGTTCCTGCTGCACCCGAGACGGCATTCACCCCGGCACCCTCGGCACCGGTGGGGTATCCGCCGCCGATGCCCACGAGCGCCTCCGGGGCGCACGCGGGCGGCGCGGCATTCCCCCCTCCGGTCCCGCCGTTCGCGGGCGCGGGCTTCGACGCGCCCGCGCCAGGTGGGCACGTGCTCGACCTTGACGCCTCCTCCGCCGGTCCGGTGCTCGACCTGGATGCCGTCGGCGGCTTCGGCTCCACGTTCGACTTCCCCGCCCCGTCGACGCCCGCGTCCCTGCCTGCCGTCGACTTCGAGGCCTACGACCTCGATGCTCCGGTGTCGGCCGGGCCGACCTACGACCTCGACGCACCCGTCGTGTCGAATCCGGCACCGGCCGCGCCGACCTCGCGCCGCGCGGCGGCCGCCGCGGTGCAGGAGCCCGCGACGACCTCGATCACCCCGCAGCTGCTCGAGCAGATCTCGCTCCTGAACCCCGGCACGGGGCTTCCGGACGCCGACATCGTCGCCGCTCTGCACGAGGTGATCCACACCGGCGCCTCCGACCTGCACGTCTCGTCGGGCGCACATCCGCTGCTCCGCGTGGACGGCGGTCTGAGCGCGATCCCCGAGACGGAGTCGTGGGACCGCGACAAGGTGAAGGCGGCGTTGTACTCGCTCATGACCGAGAAGGGCCGCGAGCGCTTCGAGGAGGAGCTCGAGCTCGACTTCGCGTACACGCTCAACGAGTCCGCACGCTTCCGCGTGAACTTCTACCAGGACCGCGGGGCGATGGGCGCGGCCCTGCGCATCATCCCGACGCGCATCAAGACGCTGAAAGAACTGGGCATCTCACCCGAGGTCGGACACTTCTCGACCCTGCCGCGCGGCCTGGTGCTCGTCACCGGACCCACCGGCTCGGGCAAGTCCACCACCCTCGCCGCCCTCATCGACCTCGTCAACGAGACCCGCCGCGACCATGTGGTGACGGTGGAGGACCCGATCGAGTTCCTGCACCGCAACAAGCGCTCGCTGATCAACCAGCGCGAGGTCGGCCGCGACACCCACAGCTTCAACAACGCCCTCAAGCACGTGCTGCGCCAGGACCCCGACGTGATCCTGATCGGTGAGCTCCGCGACCTGGAGACCATCTCGGTGGCGCTCACCGCCGCTGAGACCGGCCACCTGGTGTTCGCGACCCTGCACACGCAGTCGGCGCCCACCACCATCGACCGCGTCATCGATGTCTTCCCGCCGCACCAGCAGGACCAGGTGCGCACCCAGCTCGCCGCCACGCTCAAGGGTGTCGTCTGTCAAACGCTCGTGAAGAAGGCCAACGGTTCGGGGCGCTCGGTCGCGACCGAGGTGATGTTCACCACTCCGGCCATTTCGAACCTCGTGCGCGAGGGCAAGACGTACCAGATCACCTCGGCGCTGCAGTCGGGCTCGGCCCAGGGGATGCACACGATGGACCAGGCGCTCGCCGAGCTGGTGAACGAGGGGACCATCACCAAGGCGGTCGCCCTGGAGAAATCGCAGGACGCAGAAACGCTCGAGCGGCTGATCACCAGAGTGGACATGGGCGGGGGCGATTCCATGTTCGTTCATGACGGCATCGACGGACACCTCCTCGCACAGGAGGGCAGGCGCTGATGGCCGCGATGACGACCGGTGCCAGGGCGTTCGAGTACACGGCGCGCGACTCCAGCGGCAAGCTCTCCAAGGGCAGGATCGAGGCCGGCAGCGAGGGCGCGATCGTGGAGAAGCTCCGCGGCCTCGGGCTTGCGCCCGTCACCATCAGCGAGTCGGTCAAGGGAACCGGTCTCCGCAGGGAGATCTCCCTGGGCAGCTTCGGCAAGGGGGTCGACCTGAAGACCCTCGCGGTCTTCGCTCGCCAGATGGCGACCATGATCTCGGCCGGCCTGTCCCTGTTGAAGACGCTGAGCATCCTGACCGAGCAGGCCGACAACAAGAAGCTCAAGGAGATCCTGACGCAGGTCACACGCCAGGTGGAGACCGGCGGGTCCCTTTCGGATGCGATGGGCCAGCACCCCGTCGACTTTCCGCCGCTGATGATCAATATGGTTCGGGCGGGAGAGACCGGCGGATTCCTCGAAGGCGCGCTCGACTCGGTCGCGACGAACTTCGAGAAGGAGGCCAAGCTCCGCGCGACCATCAAATCGGCGATGACCTACCCGGTCGTGGTTCTGTCGATGGCGGGGGTAGGCGTTCTCGCAATGCTGCTCTTCATCGTGCCGGTGTTCAAGACGATGTTCGCAAGCCTGGGCAGCGCTTTGCCCGCTCCGACGCAGATCCTCGTGAACATCTCGAATGCGCTGCCGGTCGCGATTCCGGTGTTGATCGTGGCAATCGTCGCCTTCTCGGCGTGGTGGCGCATCAATAAAAATACGGAAGCTGTCCGGTCAAAAATCGACCCGATCCGGCTCAAACTCCCGGTGTTCGGAGCGCTCAATAAAAAAATCGCGATCGCCCGGTTCACCCGCAACATGGCCAACATGCTCGCCGCGGGGGTGCCGATCATGCAGGCTCTGCTGATCGTCGGCGAGACTTCGGGCAATTACGTGCTGGAGAAGGCGGCGAGGAGTGTCTCCGACGCTGTGCGCCAGGGACGATCCATCGCCGGCCCACTCGCGGAGGAGAGCGTCTTCCCGCCGATGGTGACCCAGATGGTTGCTGTCGGCGAGGATTCCGGGTCACTGGAAACCATGCTCGGCAAGGTGGCGGAGTTCTACGACTCCGAGGTCGAGGCCACCACCAAGGCCCTCACGTCGCTCATCGAGCCGCTCCTGATCGCCGTCTTGGGCGTGGTCATCGGCGGCATGATCGTCGCCCTGTACATGCCGATATTCAGCATCGCCAACGCCGTGCAGGGTTCGGGCAAGTAGCCACCCCGATTTGTCCCCTCATCTGGGGTGGCCGACACACGGTTTCACCCCCGATCGTGGGATTACCGGGGGGCGGCGCACACACATAGCTTCATCTCGTCGGGTCATCACCGTTGGGGGGACGGCTCGCCACCACTCACACAGAAGGAAGAGAAAACAATGACCCGCTTCAACCAGATCCTCGCGGCGCGGATGGACCGCATTCGCAAGGGCGAGAAGAACGACGTGGGCTTCACGCTCATCGAGCTCCTCGTCGTGATCATCATCATCGGCATCCTGGCCGCGATCGCCATCCCGGTGTTCCTGAACCAGCGGCAGTCGGCGTGGAAGACCCAGGTCGTCTCCGACGTCCGTCAGGCCACCCTCGCGGTCGAGACCTACGGCACCGCGAACAACGGCTCTTTCGTCGGCCTGGTCGGCTCCGAGGCCCACACCGCCGGGGATGACGATTCGACGAAGAAGCTCACTTTCACAGTGACCACCGGCGACACGATCACGGTTGCGGTCGCTGCCGCCAGCCCGACCAAGTACACCGTGACGGGCACGAACGCCAACCTGGGCACCGGTGCCGGCAACACCTACACCTACGACAGCACGAAGGGCACGGGCAGCTGGGGCTGATCCGTTCCATCGGTGCGGGGCGTCGCGCCTGCGACGCCCCGCACCACCCCGTCCCGCCAGTCCTGGCGGGACACCCGGTTTGACACGGCAACACCTCGGGGGGAGGCGAGCCACATGACGATTCACCAGCGGATGCGCCAGGTCGCGATCGGCGAGAGCGGCTTCACGCTGCTCGAGGTGCTCGTAGCCATCCTGATCCTGTCCGCCCTCAGCACCGCCGTCATCGGCTTCTCCATCCAGGCCAACAAGAGTTCCTCAGTAGCTCAGCACGACCAGGTGGCCGTCACACTCGCGACGGACGCGATGGAGGTCATCGCGGCCGCCCCCTCGGCGATCAATCCGAGCACCCGCGTCAGCGCGCTCTACGGCGGACGCACCCAGGCGGAGGTCGTCGCGGCGCGGAGCGCCAACTCCGGACTGTCCGGTGTCAGCAACACGTACGACATGTGGGACATCAACGCCACCGGGAGCACGCCGGACGCCATCCCGCTGACCCAGACCGACACCTTCAACGGCACCGTGTACACGACCACCACGATCATCGGCACCTGCTACCGGCCGCTCTCCGCCGCCGTCGGCACCGGCTGCGGCAAGCTCGCGCTGCCCGCATCGGCGATGCCGATCCTCAGCCCCGCCTACGTCGACCCGACCCCGGTCGGCTACGTGAGCGAGACCCGGGTCATGGTGCTGGTGACCTGGGTGTCGACCCCCGACTGCCCGAGCGGGTGCAGCTTCAACAGCTCGACCATCCTCGACTCCAACTCTGACCTGTCGTGGGTGAGTTGATCGTCATGGGGATGCGCCGCCGACTGGCCGTGATCAGAGCCGTCAGGGCCGAGGGTGCCGATCGCGGCATGACCCTCATCGAGATGCTGGTCGCGATCGCCCTGTTCTCCATCTTCATCGGGATCAGCTTCGCCTCGGTGACGCAGCTCACCCGCACCGCCACGACCGCCACCTCGCGAGCCAATTCGGCCAACGCCGTCGTCAACGTCTTCTCGCTCCTGGACCGCCAGGTGCGCTATGCCGACTCGATCAACTTCGCCGGGATGGGCGCGAGCGGCAACTCCTATATCGAGTTCCGGACCCCTGCCAGCGCCACCAACAGCGGTGTCGTGACGTGCACCCAGTGGCGCTTCGACCCCACGCGGGATGTGATCGAGTACCGCAGCTGGCCCAGCGCACCGAGCCCCCAGTTGCCCGCCTTTGCCACGAAGGCCACCGACGTGCAAGGCACCGCCAGCTCGACGTACCCGTTCAAACTCATCCAGGCGACGGCAGCCGGCTCGCTGCTGCAGCAGCTGCAGCTGCGGATCACCGGGGGGAGCCCGGTCGCTTCGGACCAGACCGACATCTCCACCCAGTACGTGGCGCGCAACAGCTCCAACGATCCCGCCCGTTCCCCCAGCAACGCCGACGCCAACGGCGACAGCGTCAGCGACAACCCCGTCTGCAACCCGACGGGATACCGGCCATGAAGGGCGGCGTCATGATCAGGATCTCCTCTGCTCTGCAGATGCGTGCTGCGCGCGCCACGGCCGCCCGCGAACGCGGCGCCGCGATGCTCGTCGCCGTCGTCTTCATGATGCTGATGACCTCACTCGCTCTCACGGTGCTCGGGGTGCTGGTCAACCAGCCCAGGTCGATCTACACCGTGCAGCGGGCGAGCAAGACCGTCTACGCGGCCCAGGCGGGACTGCAGGTCGCACTCGGACAGATCCGTACCGCCACTGCGGCCCCTGATGCCTTCGGCAAGGTGTACGGGTCTAAGGCGAAGCTGCCGTGCACTCTCAGCGGGAGCGTCGACGGCTCCAGCGATTCGACCTCCTATTCGGTGACCCTCAGCTACTTCACGTCCAACCCGGCCGGCCAGTCCGCCGCCTGGCAGGCGGCCAATCGGCTCAGCTGCTCGAGCCCGGGTGGCTTGGCCATAACGCCAGCCTTTGCCCTGATCGCCTCCCAAGGCACGGCCACCTCGATCGCCGGTCTGCCCGACAGCGTTGCCAACCGCGCGGTACAGGGCATCTACGCCTTCGACGTCACCAACGTGAACATCCCCGGCGACCTGATTCTCGACGGCGCGCAGGGCTACTGCCTGTACGCGGTGTCCGCCTCCGTCGGCTCCCTGGTGACGTACCAGCCGGTTGCCTCCTGCACCGCCGACACGCTGGACAAGTGGGTGTACACCACCTCGTACCAGATCCAGCTGGCGAGCACGGTCGGTACCCCGCTAGGCCTCTGTGTGACAGGCCCGACGAGGGGTAACGCGAGCCAGGATGCGGTGTTGGAGGCGTGCCGAACCGGCTCGAGTCGGTGGAACCAGTTGTGGAGCTGGACGGGGTCCTACACCTGGTTCGGCCAGAACGATCCGATCGCGAACGGCAACAGCGGCTTCTGCCTCGGCTCTGGCCAGGGCAATGCCACCAACCTGACGGGAAAGTACCTCCAGGTCATCAAGAACTGCGGGGTCAGCGGCACCTTCTATCCGAAGTCGGGGGTCGGCGCCGGTGGGGCGAGCACGGCGACGAAGCAGCTGGTCAACTACAAAGAATTCGGGCGCTGCGCCGACGTGACCAACCAGGACTACACGTCCGCGTTCTACATCACCTATCCGTGCAAGCAGGACCCCACGGGCACGAACAGTTTCACCTGGAACCAGCAGTTCAACTTCACCGAGCCCACGCTTCCCGCCACCAGCGTCTCCGGGATCGAGATTTGGACCAACAACGGCAACGTCGGCGGCAACCCGCGCCAGTGCCTTACCTCCAACGGCACGAACTATCCGAAGCTGACCAACTGCACCACGACCCCGACGGCTGCTCAGGCCTGGACTCGCTACTACGACACCGGTAGCTACTCGAACAGCTACATCATCACCGACCTGAACGGCAAATGCCTCGGCGTCGACCCGACCACGACCTACAACGGCTGGTCGGCGATGACCGTGACCGCCTGCGACACGACGACAGCACAGAAGTGGAACGCCAAGCCGCAGAGTACGACCTCCACCTTCGGCTCGTTCAAGGAGATCGGATGATCGCCCTGTTCGGCCCGCTGACCGCTGTCACTGGAGCGTTCGGGCTCATCCTCGGCTCGTTCTTCAACGTGGTCATCTGGCGGGTGCCGCGTCACCAGAGCGTCGTGCGCCCAGCGAGCGCATGCCCCAACTGTCACGGCCAGATCCGGGCCTACGACAACATTCCGGTGATCTCCTGGCTTCTGCTTCGAGGGCGGTGCCGTGACTGCAGCGCGCCCATCTCCGCGCAGTACCCCGCCGTGGAGCTGGTCACCGGCCTCGCCTTCGCCGTGGTCGCGATCGGGTACGTCCCCGCTCTCCTCGCGGCCGAGGGCGGACGCGCTACCGCGGCTGGTGTGCTCGACCTGGTCGCCTTCCTCGTGCTCGCGGCGGCCAGCGTCGTGCTGTCGGGCATCGACCTCTCTGTGCATCGACTGCCGGACGTCATCGTGCTTCCCACCGGCATCGCCGGGGCCGTGCTGCTCTCCACGGCGGCGCTCCTGCACTCCGACCCGTTCGCGATCGCACGGGCCGGCATCGGCGCGGCGGTGATGTTCCTGGTCTACTTCGCGATCGCCTTTGTCAAGCCGGGCGCGATGGGCTTCGGGGACGTGAAGCTCGCGGCGGTACTCGGGCTGTTCCTCGGCTACCTCGGTTGGCCCCAGCTCGTGGTGGGTTTCTTCGCCGCATTCGTCCTCGGCGGACTGACGGGAATCGCGCTGATCCTCGCGCGGCGCGCGGGAAGACGCAGCGGCATCCCGTTCGGACCGTGCATGTTCGCCGGTGCGTGGGTCGGGATCTTCGCGGGAGTGCCGTTGGCCCGCGCCTATTTGAACTTCGTCGGTCTCGGCTGACGCAGAAGCAGCACACACAAGGGGGGGAAATGGCAACATCGATCGTCGGGCTCGACATCGGGAACGGGGTCATCCGCGCGGCGGAGATCTCGGATCCGGGCAAGTCGAAACCGACTCTCATCAGGTATCACTCGATGTCCGTCGCGCCGGGGTCCGTGCACCGCGGCGAGATCATCGACCACGGCAGCGTCACGGCAGCGCTGAAGCAGCTCTGGTCGACTGGGGGTTTCAAGTCCAAGCGAGTCGTTCTCGGAGTGGGCAATCAACGTGTGCTCGTGCGAGACGTATCCGTGCCAAAAATGCCGTTGATGCAGATCCGCGAGTCCCTGCCTTTCCAGGTCCAGGATCTGCTTCCCGTGCCGGTTGCGGACGCGTTGCTGGATTTCTATCCCGTCTCCGCCGGAACCACGGATGTCGGCGAGATGATCAACGGGTTGCTCATCGCCGCGGTGAAAGACCCGGTGCTCAAGAATGTCGAGGCGGTCCAGGCGGCGGGACTGGATCCCGTCGAAGTGGACCTGATCCCCTTCGCGCTCGCGCGGTCGCTGCTGGAAGGGGCCAACGGAGCCGGCACCGTCGCCCTCCTGCACATCGGCGCCGTCACCACGAGTCTTCTGGTCGCGGTGGATGGCGCACCGCAGTTCGTCCGCATCCTGCAATACGGGGGTGAGGACGTGACCAGCGCGCTGATCAAGAAGCTCGGCGTCACGGCCGAACAGGCCGATCAGATCAAGCGTGGGCTAGGGCTCGCGATCGAGGGTGTAGCGCCCGAGTGGCGCCCCGCTGTCGAAACGATCGCCGCGAGCACGGGCGACCTGCTCGACAGCGTGCGCAACACGCTCAGCTTCTACGTCAACACCCATCCGGATGCGGCGTTCGAGCGAATCCTGATCTCGGGTGGGGGGGCGCAGCTCCCTGGTCTCGGCCAGGCGCTCGCCGAAGCCACCCGCCTCCCGGTGGGCCTGCCTGATCCCCGCGGGAATATGACGGTGGCCAAGTCGGTGGACCAGGCCCGGATGCAGTCCGATGCCGCAGGCCTGGCCGTCGCGGCCGGCCTGGCCCTGGGGAACAAGTCATGAGCGTCATCAGCATGAAGAAGAAGGATCGGAAGGGTGCCGAAACGGCTCTCGTCCCGGCCTCGTCGACGCGCAAGGGCGAGCACGGCGCTCCTGTCGCCATGTCGGCGAGCCCCCGAGCGCGGTTGCTCCCGCCGGAGGTCGGGGCGGCTCGGCGTAAGCGCTCGGTGCGCAACCGGGCGTGGGCAGGCGTCGTGGTCGTACTTCTCATCGTCTTAGCGGCATCGGGAGGATCCTTCTTCTACGCCGGATCGGCGACCGCGAAGCTCCTCGCCGCCCAAGCCGAATCCCAAACGCTGAACGCGAAGCTGGCTGGCTTCGGCGACGTGAAAGCTGCCCAGGGGCGGATCGCGACACTCACCGCGGCTCAGGCCGTCGGCGGTGCCGCGGACGTGGACTGGGCCAGCTACATCGCGCAGCTCAAGGCCAACCTGCCGGCGGGAGTGAGCCTGGCCAACGTCACCATCACCTCAGCGGGGATCTCCGATGCGCTGGTCTCCACCGACGTCGCCAGCACTGTCGCTCCGACCGCCACGATCGCCTTCTCGGCGAAGTCCGCGAAGCTGCCCGTCCTCCCCGACTGGATCGACGGGCTCTCGAAGCTGCCCGGCTACATCACCGCGGTGCCCAGGAGCGTCAGCTCCGAGGACAGCGGCTACACGGCGACGGTTGAGATGGTGATCGGTCCTGACGCGCTGTCACACCGGTACCTTGCCAAGCCGAAGGGAGCGAGCAAGTGAAACTCGACAACAGGCTGACGATGTTGCTCGTCGGGATTATCGCGGTGGCGCTCCTTGCGGGCGGTTGGTTCCTGGGCGTGCAGCCGCAATTAGCTGCAGCGACGACAGCGGACGCTCAGCGGGCAACCGCGACGACCCAGAATGAGGCCACCACGGCTCAGATCGCTCAACTGGCGCGGCAGAAGGCGAAGCTGCCCGAGCTGAAAGCGCAGCTCGCGGCGCTGTCCGCCGCGGTCCCCGCGACAGCCGACACCACCGCCTTTCTGCGCACAGTGAGCTCGCTGACGGCGTCGACGGGCGTGAAGCTGGTCTCCTTCGCACCCAGTCCGGCCACGGCCTACGTGCCGCCAGCCGGGAGCGCGCCCGCTGCGCCGAGCACCGGCACGACCGGAGCCTCGTCGTCTTCGTCGGCTTCGCCCTCCGCGGCGCCGTCCGCCTCGGCGGCAGCGACGCCCGCGGTGCCGGCGGCCCCGGCGGGAGCTCCGTACTCGGATCCGGCGGTGACCCCGGAGAACTTCACCGTGATCGGCTTCTCGATCTCGGTGACCGGCTCGGAGTCGGCGATCGACAGCTTCCTGAACTCACTCAGGAACACCGGCAGGCTGGTGCTGCTGACCTCGATCAACAAGTCGGTGTCGCAGGGCAACGGCGGCGTCTCGTCGTGGTCGCTCACGGTCAGCGGCAATCTGTACGCGCTCAAGGACGCCGCCACGACCGCAGCCGCCGCGGGAGCATCCGCGAACGGCTGACCCACAAGCGTGCGGGCACTCCCTCCGCCTCGCACAACATCGCGCGCCCCGGGCTCAGGCCCGGGGCGCGCGACTGTGTCCGCGGCCGCTCGCCTTGCAGGCGCACCCCGCGCTCGCGTATCCTTGACCGCGTGTGTGCGCTCGCGCCCAGCGCGTAGTGCACACGGGAACGCGTCCGGCTCTCGCTACGAGAACACCGGATCCACCCCCACGGCATATCCCTCACACCGACCCGCATGAGCGGGCGGATGCGAGCGGGTCCAGATGGCCGAACAGATCCCATCGAACGCTGTCACCGTGCAGCACCAAGGAGAACCAGTAGTGCCCACCATTCAGCAGCTGGTGCGCAAGGGCCGCAGCCCCAAGGTCGTCAAGACGAAGGCGCCCGCGCTCAAGGCGAACCCGCAACAGCGCGGCGTCTGCACCCGCGTGTACACCACCACCCCGAAGAAGCCGAACTCCGCTCTGCGGAAGGTCGCCCGCGTCAAGCTGTCCAACGGCACCGAGGTCACCGCCTACATTCCCGGCGAGGGCCACAACCTGCAGGAGCACTCGATGGTGCTCGTGCGCGGCGGCCGCGTGAAGGACCTCCCCGGCGTCCGCTACAAGATCGTGCGCGGCGCTCTCGACACCCAGGCGGTCAAGAACCGCAAGCAGGCTCGCAGCCGCTACGGCGCGAAGATGGACAAGAAGTAATGCCTCGCAAGGGACCCGCCCCGAAGCGCCCGGTCGTCGCCGATCCGGTCTACTCCGCCCCGGTGGTCAGCCAGCTCGTCAACAAGATCCTCCTCGACGGCAAGAAGGGCCTCGCCGAG
Source organism: Micrococcales bacterium (assembly GCA_016212425.1). Taxonomy (GTDB): domain Bacteria; phylum Actinomycetota; class Actinomycetes; order Actinomycetales; family Microbacteriaceae; genus Schumannella. The sequence continues at coordinate 10,787 of JACRGJ010000132.1, forward strand.
CGCATCGTCTACGGCGCGCTCGAGGGCGTCGCCAAGAAGTCCGACCAGGATGCCGTGACGGTGCTCAAGAAGGCGCTCGACAACGTGCGCCCCACCCTCGAGGTCAAGAGCCGCCGCGTCGGCGGGTCGACCTATCAGGTGCCGGTGGAGGTCAAGCCGCACCGCGCGAACACCCTCGCGCTGCGCTGGCTCACCTCGTACGCCAAGTCGCGTCGCGAGAAGACGATGACCGAGCGGCTCACGAACGAGATCCTGGACGCCTCGAACGGCCTCGGCGCCGCCGTGAAGCGCCGCGAGGACACCCACAAGATGGCCGACGCGAACAAGGCCTTCGCTCACTACCGCTGGTAATCCCGGCCTCGACGGATGCGGCGGGCTGGTCCCGCCGCATCCGATCGCCTTCCAACAGTTAGGAACACCCCGTGGCACAGGACGTGCTCACCGACCTCACGAAGGTCCGCAACTTCGGCATCATGGCGCACATCGACGCCGGCAAGACGACGACGACCGAGCGCATCCTCTTCTACACCGGCATCAACCACAAGATCGGCGAGGTGCACGACGGCGCCGCGACGATGGACTGGATGGCGCAGGAGCAGGAACGCGGCATCACCATCACCTCGGCGGCCACCACCTGCTTCTGGGAGGGCATCCAGCTCAACATCATCGACACCCCCGGGCACGTCGACTTCACCGTCGAGGTGGAGCGCAACCTGCGCATCCTCGACGGCGCCGTCGCCGTGTTCGACGGCAAGGAGGGTGTCGAGCCGCAGTCCGAGACGGTGTGGCGTCAGGCCGACAAGTACGACGTGCCGCGCATCTGCTTCGTCAACAAGATGGACAAGCTCGGCGCCGACTTCTACTACACCGTCGACACGATCATCAAGCGCCTCGGCGCCAAGCCCCTGGTGATGCAGATCCCGATCGGCTCGGAGTCGAACTTCGAGGGCGTCGTCGACCTGGTCTACATGCGCGCGCTCACCTGGCGGGGGGATGCCAAGGGCGATGTGCAGATGGGCGCCAAGTACGCCATCGAGGAGATCCCGGCCGACCTCGTCGACCGGGCGAACGAGTACCGGCAGATCCTGCTGGAGACGGTCGCCGAGACGGATGACGCGCTGCTGGAGAAGTTCTTCGCCGGCGAGGAGCTCACCGTCGACGAGATCAAGGCGGCGGTGCGGAAGCTCACCATCGCCAGTGAGATCTACCCGGTGTTCTGCGGGTCCGCGTTCAAGAACCGCGGCGTGCAGCCCATGCTGGATGCGGTCGTCGACTACCTGCCCTCCCCGCTGGACGTGCCGGCGGTCGAGGGTCACGACGTCCGCGACGAGGAGAAGATCATCGAGCGGCACGCCGACTCGTCCGAACCCTTCGCCGCGCTCGCGTTCAAGATCATGACGCACCCGTTCTTCGGTCGTCTCACCTATATCCGCGTCTACTCGGGCAAGCTCGCCTCCGGCGGCCAGGTCATCAACTCGACCAAGGGCAAGAAGGAGCGCGTCGGGAAAATCTTCCAGATGCACGCGAACAAGGAGAACCCGGTCGACTCCGTCACCGCCGGGCACATCTACGCGGTCATCGGCTTGAAGGACACCACCACCGGCGACACGCTGTCGGACTCCGCGAACCAGGTCATCCTCGAGTCGATGACCTTCCCGGAGCCGGTCATCGAGGTCGCCATCGAGCCGAAGACGAAGGCCGACCAGGAGAAGCTCGGCACGGCCATCCAGAAGCTCGCCGAAGAGGACCCCACCTTCCGCACCGAGCAGAACCAGGAGACCGGCCAGACCATCATCAAGGGGATGGGCGAGCTGCACCTGGACATCCTGGTCGACCGCATGAAGCGCGAGTTCAACGTCGAGGCGAACGTCGGCAAGCCCCAGGTGGCCTACCGCGAGACCATCCGCAAGGAGGTCGCGAAGTACGACTACACCCACAAGAAGCAGACCGGCGGATCCGGCCAGTTCGCGAAGGTGCAGATCACCATCGAGCCGCTCGAGGTGACCCCGGAGACCTCGTACGAGTTCGTGAACGCGGTCACCGGCGGGCGCGTGCCGCGGGAGTACATCCCCTCGGTGGACCACGGCATCCAGGATGCGATGCAGGTGGGCGTGTTGGCCGGCTATCCGACGGTGGGCGTCAAGGCGACCCTCGTCGACGGCGCGGCGCACGACGTCGACTCCTCGGAGATGGCGTTCAAGATCGCCGGTTCGATGGCGTACAAGGAGGCCGCGCGCCGGGCGAGTCCGGTGCTGCTCGAGCCGCTGATGGCCGTCGAGGTGCGCACGCCCGAGGAGTACATGGGCGACGTGATCGGCGATCTGAACTCCCGCCGCGGGCAGATCCAGTCGATGGAGGACGCCACAGGCGTGAAGGTCGTCGCCGCGAAGGTGCCCCTGTCGGAGATGTTCGGCTACGTCGGCGACCTGCGCTCGAAGACCTCGGGCCGCGCCGTGTACTCGATGACCTTCGACAGCTACGCCGAGGTGCCTCGCAACGTGGCCGACGAGATCGTTCAGAAGTCGAAGGGCGAATGAGGGCTGCGCGCCCTCCCGCCCCGAACCCCCGTAACATACTCACCGCATTACCTACGTCCTGAGGAGGACCCACAGTGGCCAAGGCCAAGTTCGAGCGGACCAAGCCGCACGTCAACATCGGAACGATCGGTCACGTCGACCACGGCAAGACCACGCTGACCGCCGCCATCTCGAAGGTGCTGGCGGACAAGTACCCGTCGAACGTCAACGTTCCGCGGGACTTCGCCTCCATCGACTCCGCTCCGGAGGAGCGTCAGCGCGGCATCACGATCAACATCTCGCACGTCGAGTACGAGACGCCGAAGCGCCACTACGCGCACGTCGACGCCCCCGGTCACGCCGACTACATCAAGAACATGATCACCGGCGCAGCCCAGATGGACGGCGCGATCCTCGTGGTCGCCGCCACCGACGGCCCGATGGCGCAGACCCGCGAGCACGTGCTGCTGGCGAAGCAGGTCGGTGTTCCCTACCTGCTCGTGGCGCTGAACAAGTCCGACATGGTCGAGGACGAGGAGCTCCTCGAGCTCGTCGAGCTCGAGGTCCGCGAGCTGCTCTCGAGCCAGGACTTCGACGGCGACAACGCCCCCGTGGTGCGCGTCTCGGGCCTCAAGGCGCTCGAGGGCGACGAGAAGTGGACGCAGTCGGTTCTCGACCTCATGGACGCCGTCGACGAGTCGGTCCCGGACCCGGTGCGCGACAAGGACAAGCCGTTCCTGATGCCCATCGAGGACGTCTTCACGATCACCGGGCGTGGCACCGTCGTCACCGGCCGTGCCGAGCGCGGCACACTCGGGATCAACTCCGAGGTCGAGATCGTCGGCATCCGCCCGACGCAGAAGACCACGGTCACCGGCATCGAGATGTTCCACAAGCAGCTCGACGAGGCCTGGGCGGGCGAGAACTGCGGTCTGCTGCTGCGCGGCACCAAGCGCGAGGACGTCGAGCGGGGCCAGGTCGTCGTGAAGCCCGGCTCGGTCACCCCGCACACCCAGTTCGAGGGCACCGCGTACATCCTGTCGAAGGACGAGGGTGGCCGGCACAACCCGTTCTTCACGAACTACCGTCCGCAGTTCTACTTCCGCACCACCGACGTCACCGGCGTCATCACGCTGCCCGAGGGCACCGAGATGGTCATGCCCGGCGACACCACCGACATGTCGGTCGAGCTGATCCAGCCGATCGCCATGGAGGAGGGCCTCGGCTTCGCGATCCGCGAGGGCGGCCGCACCGTCGGCGCCGGCAAGGTCACGAAGATCGTCAAGTAGTACCTCTGCGGGCAACGCACCCGCACGACGGGCCCGGACCGGATCGGTCCGGGCCCGTCGCCGTCCCGGGGATCGCGGGGCCGCCCCGGGCGCTCGGCTCAGGGGGCTCCGGGGGCTCCGCTGGACCTCGAGCGTGCCCGTTCCCCCGTGAGCGAGCCGGGTGTGCGGCTCCGCTCGGCGGCGAACAGGCACGCTCGACCCTCGGGCTCGGGCTCGGGCTCGTGCGGGGTGCGGGGGTGCGGGGTGAGAGCATCCTGTGCCGGATGCCGTCCCGGCCCCACGCCGTCTACGCTCACCGGGTGCCCCGCCTCCGCCGCAGTGATTCCTCGGGGCCGGGGCTGCGGCGGGTGAAGTCCGGCACCGAGTTCGGGTACCGCAACCCGGACGGCAGTCCGGTCCGCGATCCTGCGCTCCGGGCGCGTCTCGACGCTCTCGCGATCCCGCCCGCGTGGAAGGACGTGTGGATCGCCCCCCACGCCAACGGACACGTGCAGGCCACCGGCATCGACGCCGCGGGGCGACGGCAGTACCTCTACCACCCGACCTGGCGCGAGCAGAAGGACCGCGTCAAGTTCGACCGCTCCCTCGCCCTCGCCGAGACGCTGCCCGCCGCGCGCCGCAGCGTGACCATCGACCTCCGTCGGGACGGGATGCCGCGCGAGCGGGCGCTGGCCACCGCCTTCCGGATGCTCGACAGCGGCAGCCTCCGCGTCGGCTCGGAGCGCTACGCCGAGGAGCACGGCAGCTTCGGGCTCTCGACGCTGCTCGGAGCGCACGCGGCTGTCGTCGGCGGCGACACCGTCCAGCTGCGTTTCCCCGCGAAGAGCGGCAAGGAGTGGGACTCGGACATCCGCGACGCCGATCTGGCCGCCGCGGTGGCGCTCCTCAAGCGTCGCGGGGGCCGCGCGCACCTGCTCGCCTACCGTGACGAGCGCGGCTGGCATCCGCTGCACGCGTCGGAGATCAACGAGGACGTGCGCCGCCGCACCGGCGGGGACTTCACGGCCAAGGACTTCCGCACCCTGCACGGCACTATCGCCGCCGCCGTGAGCCTGGCCGAGCACGGGCCGGAGAAGACCCCCACGGGGCGCAAGCGGGCGATCGCTCAGGCGGTGCGCGAGGCATCCGAGGTGCTCTCGAACACTCCGGCGATCGCGCGTGCCAGCTACGTCGACCCCCGCATCCTCGACCTCTACGCGCACGGCACCACCATCGACCCCGCGCGCACCGCCTCCGCGGAGTCCGAGCTCCGCGCCCTCCTCTACTCCTGAGGCCCCCTGGCGCCGAGCGTGCCCGTTCGCCGTCCAGCGTCGCGCGCTCTCGCGCCCGGTCGGTGGTGAACGGGCACGCTCGGCGGTGAGGAGCGGGTCGTGCACAGGGGGCGTGGGGCGGGGGTTGTCCACAGGGCGCGGGGTGCGGCGGGGTCTGGCGTGGTGGGCTTGCCATCCTGGGGTGGTGACGGCGCCTCGGATCACCCTCGCGCGACAGCTCCACGCGGCGGGGGAGAGCGCCGCCGCGCTCGAGCGGCGCGCGCGCCGCGGCACCGACATCCGGGTGCGTCGGGGCGTGTACGCCTCTGCGGAGGAGTGGCGGGCATCGGACCAGACGGGTCGCCACCTCGCGCGGATGGCCAGCGCTCAGGCGATGGCAGCGGCGCCGCTCACCTTCTCGCACGCCTCTGCGGCTCTCGCCCACGGCATCCCGCTCCTCGGGCGGATTCCCGAGCAGGTCCACGTCACGGGCGAGCCCGGGGGAGGGCGGCGATCGCGCGCCGGAGTGGTGTGGCACGAGGCCGACCTCGGCGCTGACGAGGTCGAGCCGCAGGGCGCGTCGATGGCGACCGTGCCGTGGCGGACCGCGTTCGACCTCGCCGCCTGCGACGGAGCCGCGGTCGGAGTGGTCGCGCTCGATCACGTTCTGCGTGCGTCCGGGCAACCGGATCGAATCCGGGAACGGGTGCAGGATGCGCTCGACGCGCGTCGTCCCTTCCGCGGTGCCCGGCGGGTCGATGCGGTCCTCCGGATCGCGACCGGACTGGCCGATACGCCGCTCGAGTCGCTCAGCCTTCAGCGCTTCGACGAACACGGGCTGCCCCGTCCTCTGCAGCAGCAGCGCTTCTGGGTGGACGGGCACGAGTACTTCGCCGACTTCTACTGGCGGCGGTGGGACATGATCGGCGAGGCGGACGGGCGCCGGAAGTACGAGGCCGACGCGGCCCGCGATGGGCGGCATCCTCGCGACGTGCTCTGGGCGGAGAAGCTGCGGGAGGATGCGCTGCGAACGGTGGTGCGCCGCTTCGTCCGGTGGACCTGGGCGGACGCCCTCGACGGCGCCCGGCTCGCCGACCGCATCCGCGCCGCGGCGCTTCGCTGAACCTCGAGCGTGCCCATTCGCCATCGAGCGAGTCGGGTTTCAGGCTCCGCTCGGCGGCGAACGGGCACGCTCGGCCCGGGTCGGTGCGCGCGGGGGCGCGGGGGCGCGGGGCGCGGGGGCGCGACACGCCCGGCTTGCACGGCGCGCGGAGAAGCAGGTAAGCTCGTCGGGTTCGACATTCTGCGCGCGTGCGTGCGGATCACTGCCAGGCAGTGCATAGCCTCCGGCGGATCGCCTCGACTCGAGTCGGGGCCTGGTCGCCGGAACGGTTAGGCCGCGGGCAGCAGAGCAAGGCTTCACTCGAAACCCATCTCCGCGAGGGGATCGTTGCGCCGTGTGCGCGACGCCGGGTTTGACAGAAGAACAGTGGTGCGCCAGCAGAAGTGCTCGCGCGTGCGGAGGCTCACGCCCCCGCGCGATCAGATGGAGAGATGAATGGCCGGACAGAAGATCCGCATCCGACTGAAGTCGTACGACCACGCCGGTCTCGACGCGTCGGCCCGCAAGATCGTCGACACCGTGACCCGCGCCGGGGCGACCGTCGTTGGTCCCGTGCCGTTGCCGACGGAGAAGAACGTCATCGTCGTCATCCGCAGTCCGCACAAGTACAAGGACTCCCGCGAGCACTTCGAGAAGCGCACCCACAAGCGCCTCATCGACATCATCGATCCGACGCCGAAGGCGGTCGACTCGCTCATGCGTCTCGACCTGCCCGCCGACGTCAACATCGAGATCAAGCTCTGAGCTCGGCCCCGAGAAGGAACAGCACATGTCTGCCAACACCCTGACCAAGGGACTGCTGGGCACCAAGCTCGGCATGACCCAGGTGTGGGACGAGAACAACCGCCTCGTGCCCGTCACCGTGGTCCAGATCACGCCCAACGTGGTCACGCAGGTCCGCTCGCAGGAGGTCGACGGCTACACCGCCGTCCAGATCGCCTACGGCCAGATCGACCCCCGCAAGGTGACCAAGCCGCTGTCGGGCCACTTCGAGAAGGCCGGGGTCACGCCCCGTCGCCACCTCGTCGAGGTGCGCACAGCGGATGCCGCCGAGTACGCCCTCGGGCAGGAGCTCGCCGTCGACATCTTCGAGGCCGGCCAGCTGGTCGACGTCGTCGGCACCAGCAAGGGCAAGGGCACCGCGGGCGTCATGAAGCGCCACAACTTCAAGGGCGTCAGCTCGAGCCACGGCTCGCACCGCAACCACCGCAAGCCCGGCTCGATCGGCGCCTCCTCGACGCCCAGCCGCGTGTTCAAGGGCATGCGGATGGCGGGGCGGATGGGCGCCGAGCGCGTCACCGTCCAGGGCCTGAGGGTCCACTCGGTCGACGCCGAGAAGGGTCTCCTGCTGGTCAAGGGCGCCGTGCCCGGCGCGCGCGGCCGCATCGTCTTCGTCCGCTCCGCCGTGAAGGGGAACTGATCCAGATGGCCCAGCCCACGACCGCATCGACCATCACGCTCGAGGTCACCGATCTCGCCGGACGCTCCACGGGATCCGTTGAGCTGCCCTCCTCGATCTTCGACGTGCAGACCAACGTGCCCCTGATCCACCAGGTCGTCACCGCGCAGCTCGCGGCGGCCCGCCAGGGCACGCACAAGACCAAGAACCGCGGCGAGGTCCGCGGATCGGGTGTGAAGCCGTTCAAGCAGAAGGGCACCGGCCGCAGCCGTCAGGGTTCCGTCCGCGCCCCCGAGCACCGCGGAGGCGGCACCGTCCACGGGCCGGTACCGCGCGACTACTCGCAGCGCACCCCCAAGAAGATGATCGCCGCGGCGCTGAACGGGGTGCTCTCCGACCGCGCGCGCGGCGAGCGCATCCGCGTGGTCACCGACCTCGGCACCGAGGCGCCCTCGACGAAGTCCGTCGCGGCCTTCGTCGCCGGCCTCGGCCGCAACGTGCTGATCGTCGTGGACCGCGGCGACGAGGTCGGGCTGAAGAGCGTGCGCAACCTGCGCGCAGTGCACGTGCTGCACGCCGACCAGCTGAACGCCTACGACGTGGTCGTCTCCGACGACGTCGTCTTCACCCGCGCTGCGCTGGAGACCTTCGTGGCCGCCCGCACCCGGAACACCGAGGAGGTGGCCTCGTGAGCGGCTACACCAAGGACCCGCGCGACATCATCGTCGCGCCGGTCGTCAGCGAGAAGAGCTACGGCCTGATCGACGAGGGCAAGTACACGTTCCTCGTCGACCCGCGCTCGAACAAGACCGAGATCAAGCTGGCGATCGAGAAGATCTTCGGCGTCAAGGTCGCCTCGGTGAACACGCTGAACCGCACGGGCAAGACCCGCCGCACCCGCTTCGGCGCCGGCAAGCGCAAGGACACCAAGCGCGCCATCGTCACGCTCAAGTCCGGTTCGATCGACATCTTCACGGCTGTCGGCTAGGGCCAGGGAGAAGAGAAATGGCCATTCGCAAGTACAAGCCGACCACCCCGGGCCGCCGCGGCTCGTCGGTGGCGGACTTCGCCGAGATCACCCGGTCGACGCCCGAGAAGTCGCTGCTGAAGCCGTTGCCGAAGACCGGCGGCCGCAACAACGCCGGGCGCATCACCACCCGCCACATCGGCGGCGGGCACAAGCGCCAGTACCGCGTCATCGACTTCCGTCGTAATGACAAGGACGGCGTGGATGCGCGCGTCGCCCACATCGAGTACGACCCGAACCGCACCGCGCGGATCGCCCTCCTGCACTTCGTCGACGGCACCAAGCGCTACATCATCGCTCCCGACAAGCTCAAGCAGGGCGATGTCGTCGAGTCGGGATCCGGAGCCGACATCAAGCCCGGCAACAACCTGCCGCTGCGCAACATCCCCGTCGGAACGGTGATCCACGCGATCGAGCTGAAGCCGGGCGGCGGCGCCAAGATGGCCCGCTCGGCGGGTGCCTCGGTGCGCCTGGTCGCGAAGGACGGGCCCTACGCCCAGCTGCGTCTGCCCTCGGGCGAGATCCGCAACGTCGACGCGCGCTGCCGCGCGACCATCGGCGAGGTCGGCAACGCCGAGCAGTCGAACATCAACTGGGGCAAGGCGGGCCGCAACCGCTGGAAGGGCATCCGCCCGACCGTCCGCGGCGTCGCGATGAACCCGATCGACCACCCGCACGGTGGTGGAGAGGGCAAGACCTCCGGAGGCCGTCACCCGGTGACGCCCTGGGGTCAGAAGGAGGGTCGCACCCGCCACCCGAACAAGGAGAGCGACAAGCTCATCGTCCGCCGCCGCAACGTCGGCAAGAAGCGCTAGGAGTTCAGAAGGATGCCTCGCAGCCTGAAGAAGGGCCCCTTCGTCGACGACCACCTGTTCCGCAAGGTCCAGGTGCAGAACGACGCCGGCTCCAAGAACGTGATCAAGACCTGGTCGCGCCGCTCGATGATCATCCCGGCGATGCTGGGCCACACCATCGCGGTGCACGACGGTCGCAAGCACATCCCGGTCTTCGTGACCGAGACCATGGTCGGGCACAAGCTCGGCGAGTTCGCGCCCACCCGCACCTTCCGTGGGCACGAGAAGGACGACCGGAAGGGCCGTCGCCGCTAGGCGACGGCATCCGAGAGAGCGCAGAGGAGAACAGAGATGGTGGAGTCGATCGCGCGTGTGCGCGGCATCCGCGTCACGCCGCAGAAGGCCCGTCGCGTCAACGGCCGTCTCAAGGGCCGGCAGGCCCAGGAGGCCCTGGCCATCCTGAAGTTCGCGCCGCAGGGCGCGTCCGAGCCGGTCTACAAGCTGGTCGCCTCGGCCATCGCCAATGCGCGGGTCAAGGCCGATTCCCAGAACACCTACCTCGACGAGCAGGATCTGGTCGTGTCCAACGCCTACGTCGACGAGGGCACCACCCTCAAGCGGTTCCAGCCGCGCGCGCAGGGCAGGGCCTTCAAGATCCTCAAGCGCACGAGCCACATCACGGTCGTGCTCTCGACCCCGGACGAGCTGGTCGGCGCGAGCGCCACCCGCGCGAAGAAGGCGAGCAAGTAATGGGCCAGAAGGTCAATCCGTACGGCTTCCGCCTCGGCATCACCACCGATCACACCTCGCGGTGGTTCACCGACTCGACCAAGCGCGGCCAGCGCTACGCCGACTACGTGGCCGAGGACGTGCGCATCCGCAAGATGCTGCTGAAGAGCCTCGACCGCGCAGGCGTCGCGAAGATCGAGATCGAGCGCACCCGCGACCGGGTCCGCGTCGACATCCACACCGCGCGTCCTGGCATCGTCATCGGCCGACGCGGAGCCGAGGCCGAGCGCATCCGCTCCGACCTCGAGAAGCTCACGAACAAGCAGATCCAGCTGAACATCCTCGAGGTCAAGAACCCCGAGCAGGAGGCGCAGCTGGTCGCCCAGGGCATCGCCGAGCAGCTCTCCGCGCGCGTCGCGTTCCGCCGCGCCATGCGCAAGGGGCTGCAGGGCGCGCAGCGCGCGGGCGCCAAGGGCGTGCGCGTGCAGGTCTCCGGCCGCCTCGGCGGCGCGGAGATGAGCCGGTCCGAGTTCTACCGCGAGGGCCGGGTGCCGCTGCACACGCTCCGCGCGAACATCGACTACGGCTTCTACGAGGCCCGGACGACCTTCGGCCGCATCGGCGTGAAGGTCTGGATCTACAAGGGCGACATCACCAACAAGGAGCTCGCGCGGGAGCAGGCGTCGCAGAAGTCGACGCGTCCCGAGCGCCGGGACGGCGGCCGTGGCCGCGGTCCCCGCAGCGAGCAGCCCGCGACCGCAGGAGCCGAGGCGTAATCATGCTCATCCCCCGCAGGGTCAAGCACCGTAAGCAGCACCATCCCGGTCGGTCGGGTCAGGCCACCGGCGGCACGCGCGTCACATTCGGCGAGTTCGGCATCCAGGCCCTCACCCCGGCCTACGTGACCAACCGCCAGATCGAGGCGGCGCGTATCGCGATGACCCGCCACATCAAGCGCGGCGGGAAGGTGTGGATCAACATCTACCCCGACCGCCCGATCACCAAGAAGCCCGCCGAGACCCGCATGGGCTCGGGCAAGGGTTCGCCGGAGTGGTGGGTCGCCAACGTCAAGCCCGGGCGCGTCCTCTTCGAGGTCGCCGGGGTCGACGAGCAGCTGGCCCGCGAGGCGCTCATGCGCGCCATCCACAAGCTGCCCCTGAAGGCACGCATCATCAAGCGCGAGGAGGGCGACGCGTAATGGCCGTCGGAACCAAGGAGCTCGCTCCGATCGAGCTCGACACCTTCGAGGACGAGCGCCTGCTCGACGAGCTGAAGAAGGCCAAGGAGGAGCTGTTCAACCTGCGCTTCCAGTCGGCGACCGGACAGCTCGAGAGCCACGGCCGCCTGCGCGCGGTCAAGCGCGACATCGCCCGCATCTACACGGTGATCCGCGAGCGTGAGCTCGGCATCCGCGCCACCCCGGTCGTCGAGGTGACCCCGGCGAAGCCGAAGAAGGCCGGCGCCGGGAAGACCGACGCCGATACGCCGAAGAAGGCGAAGAAGTCGGATGCCGGCGCGGCATCCGGGTCCGCTACGGCCGACACGGCCGACGAGAACACGAAGGAGGCGAGCGAGTAATGGCGAAGGTCGAGAAGGCCCCCGAGGTCACCGAAACCGGTCATGAGCACGCCGCCCACGACGTCCGCGACGTGGATGCGCGCGGCTACCGCAAGGTGCGCCGCGGCTACGTGACCAGCGACAAGATGGAGAAGACCATCGTCGTCGAGGTCGAGGACCGCGTGAAGCACCCGCTCTACGGCAAGGTCATCCGCCGCACCTCGAAGGTCAAGGCGCACGACGAGGGCAACACCGCCGGCATCGGCGACCTGGTCGTCATCGCCGAGACCCGGCCACTGTCGGCGTCGAAGCGCTGGCGCCTGGTCGAGATCACCGAGAAGGCCAGGTAGCCCGATGCTGCAGCAGGAATCCCGCGTCAAGGTCGCCGACAACACCGGCGCCAAGGAGCTCCTCACCATCCGCGTGCTCGGCGGCTCGGGCCGTCGGTACGCCGGTCTGGGCGACGTGATCGTCGCGACGGTGAAGGATGCCATCCCCGGCGGCAACGTCAAGAAGGGCGACGTCGTCAAGGCGGTCATCGTGCGCACGGTGAAGGAGACCCGTCGTCCCGACGGCTCCTACATCAAGTTCGACGAGAACGCCGCCGTCATCCTCAAGTCCGACGGCGACCCGCGCGGCACGCGCATCTTCGGCCCGGTCGGGCGCGAGCTGCGCGACAAGCGCTTCATGAAGATCATCTCGCTGGCACCGGAGGTGCTGTAACCATGGCCAAGATCAAGAAGGGCGACCTCGTCCAGGTGATCTCCGGCCCGACGCAGGCGCGCGGCGGAGACCGCGGCAAGCAGGGCAAGGTCATCGAGGTGCTCGTCGGCCACGACCGCGTCGTGGTGCAGGGCATCAACTTCGTCACCAAGCACGTGAAGGTCGGTCAGACCCAGCGCGGCACGAAGACCGGGGGGATCGAGACCCACGAGGCCCCGATCCACATCTCCAAGGTGGCGATCGTCGACCCGAAGTCGAAGAAGCCGACCCGCGTGGGCCACCGCGTCGAGTCGGTCACGAAGGACGGCGTCACGCGGAACGTGCGCGTGCGCTACGCCAAGAAGTCCGGAGAGGACCTGTCATGAGCACCACGACTGCCGCGCCGGCTGGTTCCGCCCTCGCTCCCCAGGGCCAGAGCACCCAGCCGCGCCTGAAGCAGAAGTACCGCTCGGAGATCACCGCGTCTCTGACTGAGCAGTTCGGCTACGCCAACCCCATGCAGGTTCCCGGTCTCGTGAAGATCGTCGTGAACACCGGCGTCGGCGAGGCCGCCCGCGATTCCAAGGTGATCGACGGTGCCATCGCCGACCTCACCGCGATCACCGGACAGAAGCCACAGGTCACCAAGGCCCGCAAGTCCATCGCGCAGTTCAAGCTGCGCGAGGGAATGCCGATCGGTGCGCACGTCACGCTCCGGGGCGACCGCGCGTGGGAGTTCCTGGACCGTCTGCTCTCGCTCGCGCTGCCGCGCATCCGCGACTTCCGCGGCTTGAGCCCGAAGCAGTTCGACGGCAACGGCAACTACACCTTCGGGGTCACCGAGCAGTCGATCTTCCACGAGATCAACCAGGACCGGATCGACCGCGTCCGCGGCTTCGACATCACCGTCGTGACCACGGCGAAGACGGATGACGAGGGACGCGCCCTGCTGCGCGCGCTCGGCTTCCCCTTCACCGCCCAGCCCACCGACGCGCAGCCCCCCGCGGCCTGACCGACAGGCGCAGGACCGCAGCCATCCAGGCCGGAGCGCGGCGAACCGCATCCGGAACCAGCTGAGAAAGAAGAACCACGTATGACCATGACCGATCCGGTCGCCGACATGCTGACCCGTCTGCGCAACGCGAACTCCGCGTTCCACGACACGGTGTCGCTGCCGTCGTCCAAGCTCAAGACCCACATCGCCGAGATCCTGCAGCGCGAGGGCTACATCACCGGGTGGAAGGTGGAGGCGGCCCGCGTCGGCTCGACCCTCACCATCGACCTGAAGTACGGCCCGAACCGCGAGCGCTCGATCGCGGGCATCAAGCGCGTCTCCAAGCCCGGCCTGCGGGTGTACGCGCGCTCGACCGAGATCCCGCGCGTGCTCGGCGGACTCGGCGTCGCCATCCTGTCCACCTCCTCGGGGCTCCTCACCGACCGCGAGGCGACGAAGAAGGGCGTGGGCGGGGAAGTCCTCGCCTACGTGTGGTGAGCTGACATGTCTCGAATCGGACGACTCCCCATCGCCGTTCCGGCCGGCGTCACCGTCACCATCGACGGTCGCGCGGTGTCCGTGAAGGGCCCCAAGGGCGAGCTCGCGCTCACCGTGGCCGAGCCCATCCAGGTCGCGCTGGAGGACGGGCAGGTGCTCGTCACCCGTCCGGACGACGAGCGCGCGTCCCGGTCGCTGCACGGCCTCACCCGCACCCTGATCGCGAACCAGATCACCGGCGTCACCGACGGCTACTCCAAGGGCCTCGAGGTCGTCGGCACCGGCTACCGGGTGCAGTCCACCGGCGCCGGGGTGACCTTCGCGCTCGGCTACTCGCACCCGATCGTGGTGAACCCTCCTGAGGGCATCACCTTCGAGGTCGAAGGCACCAACAGACTCACCGTCCGCGGCATCGACAAGCAGGCCGTGGGCGAAGTGGCCGCGAACATCCGCAAGCTGCGCAAGCCGGAGCCCTACAAGGGCAAGGGCGTGCGGTACGCGGGCGAGGTCGTGCGCCGCAAGGCCGGAAAGAGTGGTAAGTGACCATGGCACGCACTGTCAAGATCGCCGCGAGCAAGTCCTCGCAGCGCACCCGTCGGCACGCACGCCTGCGCAAGCGCATCACCGGGACCGCGGAGCGCCCGCGCCTCGTGGTCACGCGCTCGGCCCGTCATGTCTTCGTGCAGATCGTCGACGACGCGCAGGGTCACACCGTGGCCTCCGCCTCGACGCTCGAGGCGGAGTTGCGCAGCCTGGATGCCGATAAGACCGCCAAGGCCCGGCGGGTCGGCGAACTCCTCGCGGAGCGCGCCAAGGAAGCCGGAATCACCGCGGTCGTGTTCGACCGCGGCGGGAACAAGTACGCCGGTCGCGTCGCCGCGATCGCCGAGGGAGCTCGTGAAGGAGGGCTGAGCCTGTGACCGACGCACCCAGCGACAGCAGCACCAGCAGCACCAAGGCCGACCAGCAGGACGTGGCGACGGTGGCCGAGACGGTCGTCGAGACCGCCGCGGGCACGCAGTCGACCACCAACGAGCGCGAGCAGCGCCGCGGGAGCCGTGAGCGCAACCCGCGCGGCGACCGGGGCGGGCGTGACCGGGGTGACAGCAACTTCCTCGAGCGGGTGGTCACGATCAACCGCGTGTCGAAGGTCGTCAAGGGCGGCCGCCGCTTCAGCTTCACCGCGCTCGTCGTGGTCGGCGACGGCAACGGCATGGTCGGCGTCGGCTACGGCAAGGCCCGCGAGGTGCCGTTGGCGATCTCCAAGGGCGTCGAGGAGGCGAAGAAGAACTTCTTCCGCGTCCCGCGCTCGCAGGCCACCATCCCGCATCCGGTGCAGGGCGAGGCCGCGGCCGGGGTCGTGCTGCTGCGTCCGGCCGCCGCGGGGACCGGCGTCATCGCCGGCGGTCCCGTGCGCGCCGTGCTCGAGTGCGCCGGCATCCACGACGTGCTCTCGAAGTCCCTGGGCTCCTCGAACACCATCAACATCGTCCACGCGACGGTGCAGGCGCTCAAGCAGCTCGAGGAGCCGCGCGCCGTCGCCGCCCGCCGTGGGCTGGAGTTCGAGGACGTCGCGCCGGAGCGCCTGGTGCGCGCCGACGCCGAGGCCCGTGACGCCGCGAAGGCGAGGGCATGATGGCCGCCCGGATCAAGGTGACCCAGATCAAGTCCGTGATCAGCGAGAAGCAGCCGCAGCGGGACACGCTGCGCAGCCTCGGGCTGAAGCGGATCGGAGACCAGGTCGTTCGCGACGACACCGCCGCCAACCGCGGCTACGTCCGCGCGGTGGCCCACCTCGTGAAGGTCGAGGAGATCGATGACTGACGAAGAGAAGACCCAGAAGAGCGCCGCCCCGAAGAGCGCCGCCCCGAAGGGCACCGCCCCGAAGGGCGCCGCCCCGAAGAAGCCAGCAGCCGAGGCGAAGCCGGCAGCCGAGAAGAAGGTCGCCTCGGCGAAGAAGGCGGCCGCAGGCGCGGCGCCCGCGGCGGCCACGGCCTCCGCGGCGGAGCCGTCGATGCCGAAGGCGTCCACGGCGAAGGGTGACGGCGCGGCCGCGGCGTCGACGACGTCGAAGGCCGCCGCGCCCGCGGCGACGAAGGGTGCCGGGAAGAAGGACGCCGCGAGGACGGAGGACGCGCCGCTCGTGCGTCCGCAGATCCTCAAGGCGCATCACCTCCGTCCGGCGGCCGGCTCCAAGAAGGAGCGGACCCGCGTCGGACGCGGTGAGGGCTCGAAGGGCAAGACCGCCGGCCGCGGCACCAAGGGCACCAAGGCGCGCTACCAGGTCCGACAGGGGCTGGAGGGTGGCAACCTCAACGCCGTGATGCGCGCGCCCAAGCTGCGCGGGTTCACCAACCGGTTCCGGGTCGAGTACCAGGTCGTGAATCTGGCTCGCCTCGCCGAGCTGTACCCCTCGGGCGGAGATGTGACCGTGGCGGATCTGGTGGCCAAGGGCGCCGTGCGCAAGAACGAGAAGGTCAAGGTCCTCGGCGACGGCGACATCTCGGTTAAGCTGAGCGTCGCGGTCGACAAGGTCTCGAGCTCCGCCGAGCACAAGATCGTCGCCGCGGGCGGCTCCGTCCGGTAGTCGATCCCGGCGGGCCGCCGGTCCCTGCGACCGGCGGCCCGCCGGTCCGAACGGCGGCGCCGCCGCGGTCTTTACAGGAGGACCCCAGTGGTCAGAGCCGTCGCGAGGGTCGTCCGCACCCCC
>JACRGJ010000131.1 GCA_016212425.1 Micrococcales bacterium
GTATTCACGACGGTTTCCTGCTGGTCGAGGGCGACGCGGACGGCGAGCTCACGTTCCGTCACCCAGACGGATCCGTCTACGGGACGGATGCGAGCCCACAGGTCATCTCGGTGCATGCGGCGGCGTACGGAGCGCTGCGGCAGCTGGGGTTCCGGGAGACGGAGTCGAAGCAGGCGCTGGCCAGGGTCAGGTCCCTCGGGGGACCTTGCGGGACGCTCGAGGAGGTCATCAAGGTGGCGCTCGCGGAGCTGACCACCGGGACGAGCTGAGCCCGCCAACTAGGCGACCTGCTTCCTACTTCCTGGAGCGGGCGACCGGGGTCGAACCGGCGACGTCCACCTTGGCAAGGTGGCACTCTACCACTGAGTTACGCCCGCAAAGACGGGGGTCGAATTAGCTCGTCGCGGGGGCCGTGTCAACACCTCCCGCTCAGGGGCCGAAGTCGATCGCGGCGCGGTCGCCCGTCGCGGGTCGGCCGCCCCAGCCGCAGGCCACGTAGGCGCGCGTGCGGGCGTTGGCGGTCACGGCGACGTCGTAGCTGCCGCCGCCGGCGGGGGCGGGCGCCGCGGCCGTGACGACGCCGGTGCCCGGGGCGCAGGTCGCCCCGGAGACCGTGAGGTCGTCGATGCCGAGCCGCGCGCCGGCCGTCGCGGCGACGACGTCGAGCTCGAGGCCGACCGCCGGCGAGAAGCGCAGGTCGGGATCGCGGTGGGACAGGTTCACGACGATCGTTCGCAGGGTGCCGGCGGCGTCCGGCTGGCCGAGGCTGCCCCACGCGGCGAGGCTTCCTGCTCCCGCGTCGTACGACACGAGGGTCGTGTCGGCGGCGAGGGCGTTCTCTGCGGCGAGCTGGAACTCGAGCGTCAGGTCCTCGCAGACCGCGCTCGCGTCGACGTCCTGCGCGAGAGACCAGACCGCGGTCTCGGCCGCGATCGCCTCCCGGCCGACGAGGGCGCCGCCGGCGACCGGGCACTCGACCGCGTCGCCAGAGGGTGTCCACGCTCCGAGCGCGCAGGCCGCGAAGTCCGTGGTCGCGATCGGCGCCGAGGTGATCGCGCCGGCGCGCCACCCTTCGAGCACGATGGAGTCGAGGTAGACGTTGTCGTCTGCGCCGCTCGTCGCGACCGCGAAGCGCACGCCGAGGTCGGGGTTGTCCGCGGCGGCCGGTTCGAGGTCCTCGAGGGCGAGGCAGGTCGTCACCCACAGGTCGTCGACGCCCGCCACGGGGCCGCCGATCAGGGTGTGAATCGCGTCGAACGACCCGTCGCTGTCGATCCGGACCTCGATCGTGTCGTTCGCACCCGCGGCGCGATCGGCGGCGTCGAAGCAGAGCCGGACGTGATCGAGCCCGGTCGTGTCGAAGCGGCGCGTCAGCGTGAAGCTCGACTGCTCGGACTCGAGCGCGTCGGACGCGGACCCGGGCGCCGGAGGCAAGCCGGCGTCGGTCGGGCAGGCCGGCGCGCCCGCGACGGTCCAGCCCCGGCCGCCGAGGGCCGGGCAGCCCGCGAAGTCCTCGCGCACGAGCGTCGTGACGCCGAGCGACGCCTCGCACGACAGGCACGCGTCGGCGCCCACCGCGCCCACGACGGCGAGCGTGCAGGCCGCGCCGAGCCCTCCGAGCGCCGCGGAGGCGGGGCACGTCACCGTCAGCGACGACGGTGGCGTCGCGCAGCCGTCTGCGGTGCCCGCGCAGGGCGCGCAGATCTGGCCCGCGACCCCGCACGCCCCGTCGTTCGGCGTGTGCGTCTCCACGTCGTCCACGCACGCGTCCGTCGTGCACGCGAGCGCGTCGTCCGGGTTGGCCGCCGCATCCGCCGTCCACACCGAGGGGTCGGCGTCGGGGTCGCACGCCTGGCACACGTTGCCGGGGCGCGGATCGCCCGCGGCCCAGCAGGCGCCGTCGATCGCGCACTGGCCTTCGGCCACGGCGACCTCGCAGCCGCCGAGCCCGTCGCACGCGTCGGTCGTGCAGGCGAGCCCGTCGTCGCACGCGTATTCGGCGCCGCCGCACGTCCCGATCGCGCAGACGTCGCTCGAGGTGCAGTCCTCGCCGTCGTCGCAGACCGTCCCGTCCGCCAGGGCCGTCAGCGCGTCCGTGGCCTGCGCGGCCATGCACACGAGGCACGGCTCGTCGGCGGAGGCTTGCCCGTCGTCGAGGCACTCGCCGTCGACGAGGCACGACCCGTCCGAGACGGGGTTGTCGCAGCCACCTGCGCCGTCGCAGACGTCGTCCGTGCAATCGAAGCCGTCGTCGCACGAGTACGCGGTGCCGCCGCAGACCACGATGTCGCACACGTCGCCGGACGTGCACGGATCGCCGTCGTCGCAGGCCGCGCCGTCGAGCGGCTCGGCGAGGCAGGCTCCACGCCGGCACGTGTTCTGGGTGCAGGGGTTGCCGTCCTCGCACTGCGTGTCGTCGGTGCACGGCGCGCACCCCTCGTCCGAGGCGTCGGCGCGTCCGTCGCAGTCGTTGTCGATGAGGTCGTCGCAGGAGGGGTGGTTGCCGCCCACGGCGCCCTCGACGGCCCCGGGGCTCACGTCCGGGTCGTCGTCGTCGCAGTCCGGGCCACCGCAGGCGACGGCGGTGTAGCCGTCACCGTCCACGTCCTCCTGCTCGCCGCACTGCTCGACCGCGCAGAAGCCGTCGTCGCTGCAGACGTACCCGCCCGCGCAGTTGCCGTCCTGGATGCACTCGATGGCGCGGCACATCTGCTCCTCGCAGACGTACTGGTACGTCTCGCCGCAGTCCCGGAAGTCGCCGCACCCTCGCGCGACGCAGTAGCCGTCGACGCACTCGAGATCCGGCGCGTCGCACGAGCCGGCGCACTCGAGGTCGTCGAGCTTGCTCGAGTCGATCGTGCAGGCCGCGAGCAGAACGAAGAGCCCGAACGCAGCAGGTCTCACCATGACCCCCGTACCTCCAGGGCCGCCACGTCCGGCCCGAGCAAGGGTCCGATCCCGAACGCGATGCCGTCGGGCCGGTCCTCCGTGCCGAGGTTCGCGATCATCATCACGACGCCGGTCACGATCACCGCGCCGCCGAGCGGCAGGAGCACCGTGCGCAGCATCGCCGAGCGGTCGCCCGACTCCACGATGTCCCGGCAGCGGCCGATCGCGCGACGGCAGTCGAGCTGTGGGTCGTCGAGCTCGTCCTGCTGCGCGACGGCGTCGAGGTGGAACAGGACGCCGGCGCCGGTGACGAGGATCCCGGTGCCGAGCGTGATCCACGTCACGAGCCGGACGTGGCCTCCGCGGCCGGCCTCTTCCTCGTCCTCGCGCGCTTGCTCGAGCGTCTCCGAGTCGACGATCTCCCGCTGCTCGCGCCGCACCTCCGCGGCGACGCGTTGCTGCTCGCGGTGACGCTCCGCGGCGATGTGCCGCTCGAGCTGCCGGATCTTGCGCTCGACCTCGGCGCGGTTCGGGGCGTCGGGGGCGAGCTGCAGGAAGAGCCGGTAGCTCTCGACGGCGCGATCCTCGCGCCCGAGCGCGACGTGACACTGTGCGATGTTGTAGACGACCGGGGCCGCGGGCGCGAGCTGGTAGGCCCGGGTGAAGGTCCGCAGCGCGGCCTCGTAGCGGTGGCGGTCGTACTGGCGGAGCCCCCGGTCGAACAGGGCGCGGGCGCGCCGGATCTGCCCGCGCGTCTGGGCCGCCGCGGGGGAGGGGGCTGCGAACTGGATCAGGACGGCTACGAGGATGAGGGCGAGCGCTCGCGCCAGCATGGGTGCATCCTAACAGGCTGAGACCGGAGGCCCAATGCTGTCCAGGCACGTGAATATCGAGCTCCGGAGCGCCGTCCCTGCCGGCGTGACGTCCCCTCACCTCGGCCGGCGCGTCCTTCTGGCCGCGGCCGCGATGGCCCTGCTCCTGCCGTCCTCCGTCGCCGATGCGCGCCCGCGCCGCCTCACCGGTGCCGAGCTCCGCCGCCTCGAGCGGGGCCGGATCATCCGGCGGCCTCTCGAGGACGACCGCCGCGGGCTGGTCGGCGGGACCTCCTACATCGTGATCGATGCGCCGCTCGACGCGGTGTGGCGCGCGATGCAGTCGCTGCCGGCCTTCCGCACGATGTTCCCGAGCGTCGACCGCATCCGCCTGCTCGAGAGCGAAGGCGTGCGCCGAGTCGTCCGGATCGAGCAGGAGGGGGACGTCGCCACGTTCACGTGGGTCGTGGCGCTGGCGTTCGACGAGCGGCGCCACGAGGTGCGCTTCCGGCTGGACCGGAACCACCGGCACATCGTCGACGACGGATGGGGCTACGTTCGGCTGGCGGCGCACGGCGCGGCCGGCGACCGCACGCTCGTCACCTTCGGCGCCGTGATCGATCCCGGAGACGACGCGCTCGTGCAGGACATGCTGAACGACCGCGCCGAGCGCCGGATGCTGGGGATGCCGCGGCGCCTCAAGCGGCACGTCGTGGGCAGCGTGCTGCGGCCTGCCCGCCGTCCGGTCGCCGCCGCCCGCGCCGCCGCCGCCCCGGACACGACGCCGCCGCCGGCCGCGCCCGCACCACCCCCGCCGCCCGCGCGAGCCGGTTCGGGACTCATGCAGTAGTGCTAGGATGCCGGCATGTTCCGCCTCGCCTCGTCGACGGCCCTCGTTGCCGCGGTCCTTCTGGCCTCGCCCGGTGCGTTCGCGCAGCGCGCCAACCTCTACCTGTCGCAGGCCCAGATCCCGGCCCGCCTCTCCGAGGAGGGGCTCCGGAACTTCATGCGCAGCCACCACGCCCGGCAGATCAACGAGGAGAACGACCACCAGACCTGGAAGTTCAAGGTCGGGACGTTCTTCCGCTCGCCGCCCGGCGATCTCGAGGCGCACCTGCTCTTCTACGATGTCGAGCGCGGCTCCCGCATCTTCGTGACCGAGATGACGGTCTTCCTGTCGAGCCGCGACGAGACGGCGTTCCTGCAGAACGTCACGCTGTCGCGTCCGCAGTTCAAGCCGCGCAACCGCTACATCGTCGTGCTCACGGTCCGCCGCAACGAGTTCACGAGCGCCAACTTCGAGCTCGTCGGTCGCCCGGTCGAGCGGACCGGTCTCGTGGAGTTCTCCGACGCGGAGACGCAGGACCCGAACGTGGCGACGGCGGACCAGCAGCGCGCGGCAGAGGAGGCCCAGCGCGTCGCCATCGCCCGCGAGCAGGCTCGCCAGCGCGAGTACGAAGAGGCGATGCGGGAGGCGAACGCATCGGGCGGGGGCGGCGGCGAGGGTGGCGAGGGTGGCGAGGGTGAGGCCGAGGGCGGCGAGGAGGAGGTCGGCGACCCGCCCGAGACCGGGTCCGGTCAGTCGAGCGGAGGCGGGTGCGCGAGCTGCTCGGCAGCGCCGCGCGACCGCGCGTCCGGCTCGTTGCCCGTGCTCGTGGTGTTCGCGCTCGGTCTGGCCGTCGCGATCCGCCGGCAGCGCCGAGGTTGACGGGCGACGACGCGACGCCTATTGAAGTCCGCGTGGACGAGCAGCGCTACCTGCACCTCGCCGACGATGCCTTCAAGGCCATCGAGCGTGCGTTCGAGGCCGTGGATCCCGATCTCGCCGAGGCGACCCTCGCCGGTGACGTGCTCACCATCGCCTATCGCGACGGCTCGAGGTGCATCGTGAACACCCAGCGCCCGACCCGCCAGATCTGGCTCGCGGCGCGCTCGCGGGGCTGGCACTTCGACTACGACGAGAAGAACGACCGGTGGGTCGACGACCGCGGCGCCGGCGTCGAGCTGATGTCGCTCGTCGCCCAGGTCACCCGGGAGACCGTGGGGGTCGAGCTGCCGCTCTGACCGAAGCCTTGCGCCCGATCTGGAGCAGTCGCGGGCGCGCCGGCTCCTCGGGGCACTGGTCGCACACGCGCGCCGATCGCCGGAGGCGGCGCACGGCGAGGTAGAGCGCCGCTGCGGCGATCACGGCCAGGACGATCCCGAGCTGAACCAGATCGCTCATCGCGGTCATCCCATCCCGAGCACCTGGCCGCCCTGGAACACGACGAACGATCCGAGCCAGGCGAGGACGTTCATCGAGACGATCATGAACAGCGGCCAGCGCAGGCTGTTCGTCTCCCGGCGCACGACGGCGACCGTGCTGAGGCACTGGCACGCGAGCACGAAGAACACCATGAGCGACAGGCCGACGAGCGGCGTGAAGCGCGGCCTTCCGGTGCGTGGATCCCGGTCGCGCAGGAGCGCCTGGCGCAAGCCGACGGAGGACTCGTCGGCGTCGGAGCCGACCGCATAGACCTGACCGAGCGTCGAGACCAGCACCTCGCGCGCCGCGAAGGACGCGACGAGCCCGATCCCGATGCGCCAGTCGAACCCGAGCGGCCGGATGAGCGGCTCGATGGCGTGGCCGATGTGGCCGCCGACGCTCCGCTCGAGCTGTCGGGCGGCGTCCTCCGCGGAAAGCGCCGCGATCCGCGCCGTGCGCTCGGGCCCGGGCGCCGTCACCCGCTCGATCTGGGCCGTCCGGCGCTCGAGCTCCGCCGCCGGCAGCCCCTGCCGCGGGAACGCGAGCAGGGCCCAGAGCAGGATCGACAGCGCCAGGATGACGCTGCCCGTCTGGAACGTGAACGCGCGCGCCCGGCGCACCAGCCGTCGGCCGAGGGCGGCGGCGCTCGGCTGTCGGTAGGCCGGCAGCTCGAGCACGAGGGCGGCCCGCGGGGACTTGAGCAACGTGCGCTTGAGGACGAACGCGACCAGGACCGCCGCGGCGATGCCGATGAGGTACATCGACGTCATCACGAGCCCGCCCACCGAGACGACCCCGCCGATGGGCGGCGTCGACGAGAACACGGCGGCGACGACGAGCGTGTAGACGGGCAGACGCGCGCTGCAGCTCATGAACGGCGCGATCAGGATCGTCACCAGCCGGTCGTTGCGGCCCTCGACGGTGCGCGCGGCCATGATGCCGGGGATCGCGCAGGCGAACGAGCTCATCAGGGGGATGAACGCCTTGCCCGGCAGCCCCACCCGCCCCATGAAGCGGTCCATCAGGTACGCGGCGCGCGCCATGTAGCCCGAGTCCTCGAGGATGGCCATCACGGCCTCGAGCATCAGGATCTGCGGCAGGAACACGAGGATGTTCCCGACGCCCGCGAGCACGCCGCTGACGACCAGGTCCTCGACGAGCCCGGGCGGCAGCACGGAGCGCAGCGCGGCGCCCGTCGCGTCGATCGCCCACTCGACGGCCTGGATCATCGGCTCGGCGCCGCGGAACACGGCCTGGAACACCAGGGCCATCATCGCGACGAAGACGAGCCCGCCCCACACGGGGTGCATGAGCACGCGGTCGACGCGGTCGGTCACGCTCTGTCCGACGCGCCCACGCGCATCGACGGCGATGGCGTGGATGCGGTCGCACTCGGCGTAGCGCGCCACGATCACCCGACGCCCGAATCCATCGGCGACGAGCCGATCGCGAAGCGCGCTGGCCGCCACGGAGCTCGAGTCCTCAGGGGCCGCGGGGGAGGTGAGCCACCAGAGGAGCTCGCCGTCGGACAGGCTTCCGCCGAGCAGCGTGCGCGCCTCACCGAGCGCGGCCTCGTCGTCGGGGGCGAGCGCGAACGTCCGTCCGCGACGCGCCCCGGGATCGCCGCGGACGGCGTCGATCGCGCGTCGCAGCTCGTCGATCCCCGTGCCTCGATGACCGACGACCGACACGA
This sequence comes from Micrococcales bacterium, assembly GCA_016212425.1. Classification (GTDB taxonomy): domain Bacteria; phylum Actinomycetota; class Actinomycetes; order Actinomycetales; family Microbacteriaceae; genus Schumannella. Next base: position 7,640 of record JACRGJ010000131.1, read on the forward strand.
CCGGGACGCCGAGCTCGCGCGCGAGCTTCGCCGCGTCCACCGCGAGGCCGAGCGACTCGGCGGTGTCGATCATGTTGAGCGCCACGACGACCGGCGCTCCGAGCTCGATCATCTGCAGGGTGAGGTACAGGTTCCGCGCGAGGTTCGAGGCGTCGACGACCGCGACGATCACGCCGGGCCGCGCGTCGCCGAGCGCGCCGGACAGGACGCCGTGCGCGACCTCCTCCTCGGCCGAGCGCGCCGTGAGCGAGTAGCAGCCCGGCACGTCGACGACCGTCAGGGTCTCGCCCGACGCGGTGCGCATGGTCGCCTCGAGTCGCTCGACCGTGACGCCCGGGTAGTTCCCGA
>JACRGJ010000133.1 GCA_016212425.1 Micrococcales bacterium
CGTTACGCTGATGCCGCCGCGTGAGCGGCGCGGGGCGGTAGCTCAGCTGGTTAGAGCAGCGGACTCATAATCCGTCGGTCACGGGTTCAAGTCCCGTCCGCCCTACCGCGCCGACACGGGTGACCGCGTCGGGGATCCGCGGCAGACTGGGCCGGTGAGACCCTTCCGCCGCCGTCGCCGCGCGGATGTGGGCACCTTCCGGGCCCCTCCGCCGCGGCCCGAGGTCAGCGACGAGCACCTCGTCGAGGAGAGTCGCATGATCGCGCACTCCGCGGTGCGCATGGCGCTGAAGAACCGGATCATCGTCGACGTGCTCCGCGATCGACTCGATTTCGACCCGGAACGGGTGTCGGCGGCGGCCCGGCAGCAGCTCGAGGAGCTCGCCGAGCAGGAGTCGCTGACCGCGGAGCGTCTCCGCAGCTCCCGCGAGAACCCGGCGGCGCCGAAGGACCTGCTCGCCGGAGACCGGACGCGCGATCCGCTGCGCTCCGAGAAGGCGCGGCGCGGCACGATCGTCGAGCAGCTCGGCCGGTCGCTGTGGGCCGACATCGCCGACGACGAGGTGGTCGCCGAGCTGGTCGAGCGGTCATGGCAGGATGCCTGGGACGAGATCGAGTCCTCGGTGCGCCGACGCGCCGCGCTGGTGGCGCCCTACGAACCGGATGCCCGATACGCCGCGCAGCGGACCGACCGGCTCGCGACGCTCGTGGCGATGGACCTCGCCGGGCTAGCCGCCGAGCGCGGGGTCGCGCTCGAGGGGCCCGGCTGATCGCCGCGGCCGGGCCGAGCGACGGGACGAGCCCGACGAACCGGGGCGAGGCGGTCGCCCGACTCCGCGCCGCCGGGTGCGTGTGGGCGGAGGAGGAGGCGGACCTCCTCCTCGCCGAAGGTCGCGACGCCGACGGCACCGAGCGGATGCTCGCCCGCCGCGAGGCGGGGGAGCCGCTGGAGCAGGTGCTCGGCTGGGCGCAGTTCCTCGGCCTCCGGATCGGGGTCGCCCCCGGGGTGTTCGTGCCGCGGCGACGCACCGAGCTGCTCGCCCGTCGCGCCATCGCCCTGTGCCCGGAGGCGGGGTGCGCGGTCGACCTGTGCTGCGGCACCGGCGCGATCGGCGCTGCCCTGCTCGCGGCGTGCCCCGGCATCCGCCTGTACGCCGCCGACCTCGACCCGGCGGCGGTCGCGGTGGCGCGCCGGAACCTCCCCGGGGCCACCGTGCTGCAGGGCGACCTGACCGACCCGCTGCCGACGAGTCTCCGCGGCCGGGTCGACGTGCTCGCCGCGAATGTGCCGTACGTGCCGACCGGCGAGCTCCGGCTGCTGCCACCCGAGGCCCGCGCCTGGGAGCCGCCGGGCACCCTCGACGGCGGCGCCGACGGGCTCGACCTGCTGCGCCGGGTGGCGGTGGCCGCGAGCGGCTGGCGCGCTCCCGGCGGCTCGGTGCTCAGCGAGGTGGCCGCCCATCAGCTCGACGCCGCGGCGGCGGCATTCGCGGCCGCCGGGCTCCAGGTCGTGGCCGAGCGCGACGACGACCTCGAGGCGATCGTCGTCCAGGGTCGACGCCGCGCCGAGGACGCCCTCCTCTCCCGTTGACGCCGCCACCCGGTACGGGTCTAGCATCCAGATGATCCGCACTGTCGCGGACCCCTCTGGGAACGGAAGGCGAACCCGATGAGCACGACCACGACGGAATCCGAAGGCAAGGGGCTGAAGACCGGGGCCCTCGGGCTGGTGTCGAGCATCGTGGTCGGGATGGCCTCCACCGCCCCGGCCTACAGCCTCGCCGCGAGCCTGGGCTTCATCGTCGCCAGCGGCGGTGCGCTGCTGGCGGGGGTCAAGGCGCCCGGCGTCGTGCTCCTGGCCTTCGTGCCCATGTTCTTCATCGCCATCGCGTATCAGGAGCTGAACCGCGCCGAGCCGGACTGCGGCACCACCTTCACCTGGGCCACCCGCGCCTTCGGATCGATCACGGGCTGGATGGGCGGCTGGGGCATCATCGTCGCCGACGTCATCGTCATGGCGAACCTGGCGCAGATCGCCGGCTCCTACTCCTTCACCTTCGTCGGCGAGCTCGGCGTCGCCGGGGCGGCCGACCTCGCCGACAACGTGGTCTGGTCGACGGCGGCGGGCCTGGCGTGGATCGCGCTGATGACCTGGATCTGCTACCGCGGCATCGAGATCTCCGCTCGGCTGCAGTACGTGCTGCTCTCGATCGAGGTGCTCGTGCTGATCGTGTTCGCCGTCTTCGCTCTCGTGCGCGTCTACAGCGGCAGCGCGGAGACCTACTCCCTCCTCCCGCAGTGGGACTGGTTCAACCCGTTCACCCTCGACTTCGGCGGCGTGCTGGCTCCGGCGCTGCTGACCGGCATCTTCATCTACTGGGGGTGGGACACCGCGGTGGCGGTCAACGAGGAGACCAGCGACCCTGGCAAGACCCCCGGTCGCGCCGCCGTCATCTCCACGCTGCTGCTCCTGGCGACGTACGCGCTGGTGACCGTCGCCGCGGTCGCCTTCGCCGGGGTCGGCACGAAGGGGGTCGGGCTCGGCAACGAGACCAACGCCGCCGACGTGTTCTCGGCCATCGGACCCGAGCTGTTCGGCGACAGCCCGTTCGGGAAGATCCTGCTGCTGCTCCTGGCGGCCTCGATCCTCACCTCCGCGTCCGCATCGACGCAGACCACGATCCTGCCGACCGCCCGGACGTCGCTGTCGATGGCGGTGTACAAGGCGATACCGGAACGCTTCGCCCGCATCCACCCGAAGTACCTGACCCCCACCTGGTCGACCATCGGCATGGGGATCGTCTCGGCGGCGTTCTACCTGATCTTCACCCTCATCTCGCCGAACCTGCTCAGCGCGCTGATCGGATCGATCGGGCTCATGATCGCCTTCTACTACGGGCTCACCGGTTTCGCCTGCGTCTGGTTCTACCGGCGCACCCTGTTCACCAGCGCCCGCCTGTTCGTGCTGCGCGGGCTCTTCCCGTTGCTCGGCGGACTGATGCTCCTGGCCGTGTTCGTCTACGGGCTGGTGCAGTTCGCGGCGCCGGACTGGCTCGTCGACGACGCCGGCAAGAACGTCACCATCTTCGGCATCGGCGCCCAAGCGGTGGTCGGGGTGGGCGGCCTGCTCCTCGGAGTGGTGCTCATGCTGATCTGGTGGGCGCGGCATCCGGCGTTCTTCCGGGGCGAGACCCTGCCCCGAGCGGACTGGGACCTGGTGATGGAGACGCAGGGCATCCGCCTTCCCGCGTTCGGTCTGCCGGACTCGGGCGTGCAGGCGCAGGTCATCGCGCCCGACCTCTCCAACCTGCCCCAGGGTCGCCGGGCGACCCCGGCAGGGGAGGGGACACCGCCGGATCCGGAGCGCCGCGACTGACCGGAGCGCCCGGTTAGGGTGGACGGCATGACCGCCCGCCGCGTCGGCGCGACCCCGCGCGCGCTCGTCGCGTTCGCGGTGCTGGTGCTCCTGGCCGGTTGCGCGGCTCCGGCCGCGCCGCGGCGGAGCTCGCCCTCCCCGTCGGCCTCGCCGACCCCGAGCGCCGCGCCCACCGCCGCCGCGAACCGTGCCCGCGTCGTGATCGACGGGAAGTCCGTGCAGGTGTACGAGGAGGACGGGAGCGTCGGCCTCGACCTCGCGTACACCCTGGACGCGGTCGCCGCCCGGCAGCGCCTCGACGAGGCGATCGGCGCCGCGGCCCGGCCCGGCACGGTGACCACCGACCCGTGCTATCCGCAGCTGGACGAGTTCTCCTGGGGAGGCCTGCACCTCTTCACCAGCCCCAGCGGACTCGCCCGGCCGGGCGGTGCGCAGTTCTACGTGCAGGCGGATGGCCCCCAGGCTGCCGACGGGCTGCCCATCCAGCTGCCCAGCGGCCAGTCGGTCGGCGCCACGCGAGGCCAGGTGCTCGGGGCGAACACCGGTGCTCCCAGCTTCAGCGACGGCGCGTCCATCGACCTGCACTACGACATCGTGCAGGGCTCCGCCGAGGGCGACCCCGGTCAGTACTTCGGGGCGCTGGCGCGGATCGTCGCCGGCAGGCTCGCCCTCATCGACGCGCCGATCTACTACTCCCGCCCTTGCTGACCGGCCCCCGCCCCTGCTGACCGACCCGCGCCCTTGCTGACCGGCCCCCGCCCCTGCTGACCGACCCGCGCATCCGCGTGGCCGTTCGCGCGGAATAGCGTCGTGTCGCGACTCGTTGGCACCGGATGCCGGGGCAGGATGATCGCCCCACCCGCCCTCGTCGACAGGAGGTTCGCATGCCGGACTCGCCCCGCCCCGCACCCGCGCCGACCGAGCAGGAGGTGCTCGACCGGTTCCGCGCCCGCCGGGAGCAGGTGGTGACCTCGCCGCGAGGCAGCCTCGCCCTCACGAACACGCAGTGGGTCGACTCCGAGCAGCCGATCTGGGGGGTCCCGGGGATCTGGGCGCCGCGAACGGACGGGGGTTCCGGCCTCACCGTCACCGCCGGGGCGGCCGACGGCATCCGCGTGGACGGGGCCCTCGTCGACGGCACCGCCGTCGTGCGCGGCTCGGACGACGAGAACCCGAGCGAGGTGCGCTTCAGCGACACCGTGCAGTGCACCGTCATCCCGCAGGAGGGCGGCGCCAGCTACGCGCTGCGGGTGTGGGACGCGGAGTCCGACGCCATCCGCGATTTCGGATCCATCGACGCCTTCCCGTTCAACCCGGAGTGGATCGTCACCGCCGCCTTCACCCCGAACCCCGAAGGCACCACGTTCGGCTTCGAGCACCTGAAAGACGGCGACGCCACCCGGGAGGAGGTCATCCCCGGATCGATCACGTTCACGAAAAACGGCGTCGACTACGACCTCGTCGCGTTCCAGGCGGGGAAGGCCCTGCAGCTGGTGTTCGCCGATGCCACGAGCGGCGAGACCACCTACAGCGTCGGGCGGTTCCTCTTCATCGTGCCCAAGCCGGACGGCAGCATCACCCTCGATTTCAACCAGGCCCTCCTGCCTCCCTGCGCGTTCAGCTACGCCTTCAACTGCCCGATGCCGCCGAAGCAGAACCGCTTCCCCGTGCCGATCGAGGCGGGCGAGAAGAACGTGCTGAACACGGCCGGCGCGCTCCTGCACTGAGGCTCGTCCCGTCACGGAGGACGCCGCGGGGTGGAGCACCCCGCTTGGGCGTTGGCTGGGATCCGAGACGGATCCGACCACACGGCACCGGGTGAGTCGACGCTGGGGGGATGTCCACCACCGTCAGTGACGTCGTCATCCAGCGGATCCGGGAATGGGGGGTGACGCGCGTCTTCGGCTTCCCCGGCGACGGCGTCGGGGCCTTGGACGGAGCCTTCGGCAGGGCCGAACGCGCGGGGGAGGGCCTGGAGTACATCCGCCCCACCCATGAGGAGATCTGCGCCCTGATGGCCACCGCCCACGCCAAGTGGACCGGCGAGGTGGGCGTCTGCATCGCCACCTCCAGCCCCGGCGCCTTCCACCTGCTCAACGGCCTGTACGACGCGCAGATGGACAACCAGCCGGTGGTGGCCTTCGTCGGCCAGCAGGGGCTCGCCGCGCTCGGGACCTTCGTGCAGCAGGAGTCCAACCTCGAGCGGGTGTTCGCGGACGTCGCCTGCTACGTCCAGACGATCGTCTCGCCCGCGCAGGCGCAGGCCGTCATCGACACCGCCTTCCGCACCGCCCGCGTCCGCCTGCAGCCCGCGGTCATCGTGCTCCCGCACGACGTGCAGGCGATGGCGGCGGTGACGCCCCCGGTCGAGCACTGGGTATCTCGTTCGAGCGCGGTCGCTGCTCCGACGCGGATCACCCCGCCTCTGGACGAGCTGCGACGCGCGGCGTCCATCATCAACGCGGGGGAGCGGGTCACCTTCCTCGTCGGCGCGGGGGCTCGGGGCGCCACCGATGAGGTGCTGCGGGCCGCCGAACTCGCCGGCGCGGGCATCATCACGGCCCTGCGCGGCAAGGATGTCGTTCCGCCCGAGGTCCCGCACCACACGCAGCAGGTGGGGCTGCTCGGGTCGCTGCCGAGCCTGCATCAGGTGCAGCGCTGCGACACCTTCGTGATGCTCGGCTCCAACTACCCCTACGCGGAGTAC
>JACRGJ010000134.1 GCA_016212425.1 Micrococcales bacterium
CAAGTCGAAGAACGTCAAGTTCCTCCTGCCGGTCGACCACGTGGTGGCCGCCGAGTTCAAGGCCGAGAGCCCCGCCAGGACCGTGGACCAGATCCCGGCCGACCAGATGGGCCTCGACATCGGCCCGGAGAGCGGGAAGCTCTTCGCGGCCAAGCTGTCCGACGCGAAGACGGTGTTCTGGAACGGCCCGATGGGCGTCTTCGAGTTCCCGGCCTTCGCGGAGGGCACGCGGACGCTCGCCCGTGCTCTCACGACGGTCGAGGGGCTCGGGGTCGTCGGCGGCGGGGACTCCGCCGCCGCGGTGCGCGCCCTCGGCTTCGACGACGCGCAGTTCGGACACATCTCCACCGGTGGCGGCGCGAGCCTCGAGTTCCTCGAGGGGACGAGGCTGCCGGGGCTCGAGGTCCTCGGATACGAAGGGTGACGCGATGGCAGCACTGACGGGACGGCGTCCGCTGATCGCCGGCAACTGGAAGATGAACCTCGACCACCTGCAGTCGATCGCGTTCGTGCAGAAGCTCGCGTGGACGCTGCGCGACGCGGCGTTCGATCGCGCCGGTGTCGAGGTGGCGGTCTTCCCGCCCTTCACCGACCTCCGGTCGGTGCAGACGCTCGTGAGCTCCGACGATCTGCCGATCGCGTTCGGTGGGCAGGACCTCTCCGCCCACGACAGCGGCGCCTACACGGGCGAGGTCTCCGGCGCGTTCCTCGCCGCGCTCGGCTGCCGGTACGTCCTCATCGGCCACTCCGAGCGGCGCCAGTACCACGGGGAGACCGACGCGCTCATCGCGGAGAAGGTCGCCGCCGCCCACCGTCACGGTGTCGTGCCCATCATCTGCGTGGGCGAGACCGCGGAGGATCTCGAGCAGCACGGTCCGAGCCACGTGCCGGCCGCGCAGCTGCGGGTGGCGCTCGAGGGGGCGGCCGCGGGATCCGAGGTCGTCGTGGCCTACGAGCCGGTCTGGGCGATCGGCTCCGGCACCGCGGCCACGAGCGCGCAGGCGCAGCAGGTGTGCGCGGCGCTCCGGGAGGTGATCGCCGAGGTCCTCGGCGCCGACGCGGCGGCGACCACGCGCATCCTCTACGGCGGCTCGGTGAAGGCGGCGAACATCGCGGGGTTCATGGCGGAGGCGGATGTCGACGGCGCCCTCGTGGGGGGCGCGAGCCTCCAGCTCGACGAATTCGCCTCGATCGCCCGGTTCCCCTCGCACGTCGGCACCGTCTGAGCCGGTCGCTCCGGAAGCAGGGCCGCGGGAACCTGCGGTTATACTGAACGCTGGCCTTCGGCCGACGAAAGGGTGCTCGTGGCGATTCTCCAGGTGTTCGTGCAGGTGATCCTCGGCATCACCAGTCTCCTGCTGACCCTGCTGATCCTCCTGCATCGCGGCCGTGGCGGGGGGCTCTCCGACATGTTCGGCGGCGGCGTCACCTCCAACCTCGGGGCGTCGGGGGTCGCCGAGCGCAACCTCAACCGCATCACCGTGGTGCTCGCCACCGTGTGGGTGGCCTGCATCGTCGTGCTCGGCCTCATCACCAAGTTCGCCGCCGGCTCCTGAGCCCGGCCGTACATCCCGCCCCCGGGGCGGAGAGGAGCTGACATGGCCGCTGGCGGCAGTGCGATCCGCGGATCTCGGGTCGGGTCGGGCCCGATGGGCGAGCAGGATCGCGGATACCACGCGGAGCGGGTGACCGTGTCGTACTGGGATGCGCTCGGCAACGAGACGGTCCGGCACTTCGCGGCGAACCTCCCGTCGGAGGAGATCCCCGACATCATCGACAGCCCCGCGACGGGTCTGCCCGCGGGACGGGACAAGGACAACCCGCCGCAGATGGCGAAGACCGAGCCCTATAAGACGCACCTCGCCTATGTCAAGGAACGCCGAAGCGAGGAGGAGGCGGCGCAGCTTCTCGAAGAGGCGCTTCAGCAGCTCCGCGCCCGTCGGGGTACCGCTGCCCCGTAGCGCACGACGGATCGTCGCTCCCGCGTCGGCGGGGCTGGGTAGTCCCCGCGCCCCGAAGGGCTACGAGATGTCGTGCGCCGAGGTCCAGTACTGCTCGGGGGTGATCAGCGCCTCGGGCACCTCCGCCGCCGCCTCGCGGTCGACGAAGAACACGGTGCGCTTGCGGCCCTGAGCGCCGGCAGCCGGAACCTCGTCCACACTCGCTCCCGCCAGGGCCAGTCCGAGGGCGCCGGCCTTGTCGGCGCCGGCGAGCACGAGCCAGACCCGATCCGCCGAGTTGATGACGGGCCGGGTGAAGCTGAGCCGCTCAGCGGGGGGCTTCGGCGAGTTCGTCTCCGGGACCACCAGTCGTGCGGTCTCCTGCAGCGACGCGTGCTCGGGAAACAGCGACGCGATGTGGCCATCCGGCCCCACCCCGAGGAACAGGATGTCGAAATGCGGCAGCTCCGGACCACCCAGGCCCGCGGAGCGCAACTCGGCCTCGTACGCCGCCGCCGCCTCCTCGATGCCGGCCTGCTCCCCGGGCGCCGGCAACGAATGCACCTGCTCCGGCGCGAGCTGAAGCGCGTCGAGCAGCGCGCGCCGCGCCTGGGTGTCGTTGCGCTCCGGATCACCGTGGGCCAGATAGCGCTCGTCGCTCCACCAGAACGCCACCTTGGACCAGTCGACACTGTCTCGCGCCGGGCTCTCGGCGATCGCGGAGAGCACCGCCTCGCCCATCGTCCCGCCGGTCAGGCTGATGTGGGCCGAACCCTGGTCGTCGAGGATGTCGATCAGCTTCGTGAGGAATCGGGCGGCGACGCTGCCGGCGAGGGCCTGCTTGTCGGGGTGGACGAGCACCCGGCGTTTATTGGTCACGAGGGGACGCTCTCCTTCGTGGACCTCGCTGTCGTCGGGACCGAGTTCAGCTGCGCGAGGCCCTTCTGCACGACCTCGCCGTAGAGGTCGTCCGGGTCGAGCCTACGCAACTCCTCGGCCAGGCAGTCGCGGAGGCTGCGGCGGGGGAGGGCGATGTCGTGCGCCGGCTGGTTCGGCTGCTCGAGGGTGGCCACGGTCGCGGTGATGCGCTTGAGCTCGATCGGCCCGGAGCGGCGATGCAGCACCACGCTGTGGATGCCACTGGAGCCGTGCCCGGGACCGGCCAGCTCCAGGACGACCGGAGCCCTGAGTTCGAGCCTCAGCCAGGCGGCGAGAAGCTCGGTCGAGGGGGAGTCGGCCGCGCCGGTGACCTCGACGGCGGTGACCGGCTCGTAGGGCGGCTGGTCGAGCACGGCGGCGAGCTGCGCGCGCCAGAGGGTGAGCCGCGTCCAGGCGAAGTCGGTGTCCCCGGGACGATAGCCCGGCGCACTGCGCTCGATGGCCTGAGTGGGCTTCGCCGCGGTCGCGGAGTCGGTGATCCGCCGCTGCGCGATGCGTCCGAGGTCGGACTCGCTCGGGACCTCGGGCGCGTTGTGCGGCCACCACACGACCACCGGCGCATCCGGCAGCAGGAGGCTCGTGACCAGACCCTCCTCGTCGGAGGAGGTCTCGCCGTAGGCGCGCAGGACGATGACCTCGCTGGCTCCGGCATCCCCGCCGACGCGGATCTGCGCGTCGAGCCGCGCCTCCGCCTCCGCGGGAGCGACGGAGGTCACGATGACGCGCATCGGATGCTCCCGCGAGGCCTGGTTGGCGGCCTCGATGGCCTCCTCCTCCTCGCCGAGCCGGCAGCTGATCACGAGGGTCAGCACTCGCCCGAGGGCGACCGCGCCGCCCTCCTCGCGGATCTTGACGAGGGTCTTGCCGACCTTGCTGGTGGTGGTGTCGGGCAGATCGACGATCACGGCCGCCTCCAGACGCGTCCATCGCGGGCGAGCAGGGCATCCGCGGAGGCCGGGCCCCAGGTACCGGGGCGGTACTGGTCCAGACGTGCCGCTCGGCCGGACGTGTCGCGGGCCGCCCTGTCCCGGGCCGACCTGTCCTGGCTGGCCCAGTACTCCTCGATCGGATCGAGGATCTTCCAGCTCAGCTCCACCTCCTGGTGGCGCGGGAACAGGGGCGGCTCCCCGAGCAGGACGTCGAGGATGAGCCGCTCGTAGGCCTCGGGGCTCGCCTCCGTGAACGCGTGCCCGTAACCGAAGTCCATCGTCACGTCGCGCACCTGCATGCCGGCCCCCGGCACCTTCGACCCGAAGCGCAGGGTGACGCCCTCATCCGGCTGCACCCGGATGACGAGCGCGTTCTGCCCGAGTTCCGAGGTCTGGCTCTCGGCGAAGAGGTGCTGCGGGGCGCGCGTGAACATGATCGCGATCTCCGTGACCCGACGGCCGAGACGCTTCCCGGCGCGCAGGTAGAACGGCACGCCGGACCAGCGCCGCGTGTCGATCTCGAGCTTGATCGCGGCGTAGGTCTCGGTGGTGGAGCGCGGATCCATGCCGTCCTCCTCGAGGAAGCCGCGCACCTTCTCGCCGCCCTGCCACCCGCCCGAGTACTGCCCGCGCGCCGTCGCGTGACCGAGGTTGCGGGCGCGCCGCACCGCGGAGAGCACCTTCTCCTTCTCGGCACGCAGGTCGGCGGCGGCGAACGACACCGGCTCCTCCATCGCCGTCAGGGCGAACAACTGCAGCAGGTGGTTCTGGATGACGTCGCGCGCGGCGCCGATGCCGTCGTAGTAGCCCGCGCGACCGCCGACGCCGATGTCCTCCGCCATCGTGATCTGCACGTGGTCGACGTAGTTGGCGTTCCACAGCGGCTCGTAGAGCATGTTGGCGAACCGCAGCGCCAGGATGTTCTGAACGGTCTCCTTGCCCAGGTAGTGGTCGATGCGGAACACCGAGTCGGGCGGGAAGACGCTCTCGACGACGTCGTTGAGCTCGCGGGCGGTCGTGAGATCGGAACCGAACGGCTTCTCGATCACCACGCGCCGCCAGCCGCCTGCCCGCTGCTCGGCCAGGCCGCTCCGGCGCAGCTGCTCCGTGACGAGCGGGAACGACTTCGGCGGGATGGAGAGGTAGAACGCGTGATTGCCCATGGTGCCGCGGCCGCGATCCAGCTCCGCGAGCGTGTCCTTGAGCCGGTCGAACGCGTCGTCGTCGTCGAACTCGCCCCGCACGAAGCGGATGCCCTCGGCCAGCTGCGCCCAGACGTCCTCGACGAACGGGGTGCGGGCGTGCTGCTTCACGGACTCGCGGACGACCGTCTCGAACTGCTCATCGTCCCAGTCGCGACGCGCGAAGCCGACCAGGCCGAAGCCCGGCGGTAGCAGACCGCGGTTGGCCAGGTCGTAGACCGCCGGCATCAGCTTCTTGCGGGCGAGGTCGCCCGTCACCCCGAAGATGACGAGCGCGCTCGGGCCGGCGATCCGGTTGAGGCGCCGGTCGGTGCTCTGGCGCAGCGGATTGTGCTCCGCGGTGATCCGCGCGGGTGCCGCCACGCTCAGCCGATCGCCGCGCGGACGGCAGGGAGTCCGGTCCGGATGTCCGTCAGCGTCAACGTGACGACGGGCCTCCCGTGCTCGGCGAGCACGTTCGCGTCGCCGGCAGCCTGAGCGCGGATGAGCTGGCCGAAAGTGAAGGGACGACCGGGGATGGGCAGGTCGACCGACTCGGTCCCCACCAGCTGGAGGAACACTCCGATGGCCGGGCCACCCTTGTGGTACTGCCCCGTGGAGTGGAGGAAGCGGGGACCCCAGCCGAAGGTGACCGGTCGACCGCTCTTCCGGGCGAGCACGTCGCGCAGCTCCGCGAGCTCGGCATGTGCGATCCGGTCGAGATAGACCTGCACCGCCAGGTAGCCGTTCTCGGGAAGCAGCGCGAGGAGCGCGTCGACGGCCGAGCCGATGGTCTCGGTCGCGGGATCGACGTCGCCCTTCACCCGCACCTCGACCGGTCCGTCGACGAACAGTGCCGGCGAGGGCTCCGGCGTCTGATCGAGGAGCCCGCGGGCGGCGACCTTCGCCGACTCGACGTCCGGCTGATCGAACGGGTCGATGCCGATCAGGCGCCCGGCGACGGCGACCGCGTACTCCCAGGTGATGAGCTGGGCCCCGAGCGAACCCGAGACCTCGATCTCGCCGTCGCGAACCTCGCGCGTCGCCTCGGCGTCCGCCACGAGCCGGACGACCTGCACGTCCGGCAGCGCCTCGGTCAGCTCCGGAGCGTCGAGGTCGGCCACGACCGGCAGGATGCCCCTGCCGAGCTTCCCCGTCGACTCTGCGATGAGCTGCTCGACCCAGTCGCCGAAGCCGACGATGTGGGTGCCGTCCGGGATGATCAGGAGCTTGTCGCGCAGCGGATCCGTGCCGCCGATCGCGGCGCCGAGCACGAGTCCCGGGTTGTCGGGGGCGTCGAGGGCCAGCTGGAGGCCGGCGACGGCCGCCTCGTCGAGGAGTCCCCGGATGTCGACGCCGGCGAGCCCGGAGGGCACGAGCCCGAATGCGGTGAGGGCGGAGTACCGGCCGCCCACGTCGGGGTCGGCGGTGAAGACCCGGTAGCCATCGGCACGCGCCGCGTCCTCCAGCGGCGAACCGGGGTCGGTGACCACCACGATCCGCTCGGTCGGGTCGATCCCGGCGTCGCGGAAGGCCGCCTCGTAGACGCGCTTCTGGCTGTCCGTCTCCAGCGTCGAGCCGGACTTCGACGAGACGACGACGACGCTCCGCTGCAGGCGGTCCTCGACCGCCGCCCGCACCTGGGCCGGATCGGTGGAGTCGAGGACGGTGAGCGGCACGCCGTAGGTCCGGGTGATCACCTCGGGGGCGAGGGAGGATCCGCCCATGCCGCAGAGCACGACGTGATCGACGCCCTGGGCGTTGAGGCGCTCCCGGAGATCCAGGATCTCGGGCACGAGCGCCGCCGACACGGCGGGCGCCGCGGTCCAGCCCAACCGCCGGGCCGCCTCCGATTCGGCGTCCGGACCCCAGAGATCCGCCTCCTGCCGCGCGATGCCGCCGGCGACCCCGTCCTCGACGAGCTGCGGAACCAGGCGGGCGACGGCCGCACCGGCCGCGCCCGTGGCGTGCACGGTGACGCTCACTTGGCCGCCTCCAGCGCCGCGGTGACGGTGTCGAGCAGCTCGTTCCAGGAGACGACGAACTTCTCGACGCCCTCGCTCTCGAGGGTCGCGGAGACGTCGTCGTAGTCGACGCCGACCTCGGCCAGGTCGTCGAACACCCGCTGGGCGGCGACGTAACTGCCCGTCACGGCATCGCCGTGCAGCGGAGCGTGATCGCGCGTGGCTTCGAGCGTCTTCTCGGGCATGGTGTTGACCACCCCGTCCACGGCGAGCTCGGTGACGTACATCGTGTCGGGATAGGCCGGGTCCTTGACGCCGGTGGAGGCCCAGAGAGGACGCTGGCGGTTGGCGCCCGCGGCGAGCAGGGCCGTTGCCCGCTCGGTGGCGAACTCCTCCCGGTAGAGCCGGTAAGCGAGCTGCGCGTTCGCGATGCCGAGCTTGCCCTTGAGGGCGAGGGCGGCGGGGCTGCCGATCGCATCCAGCCGCGCGTCGGTCTCGGTGTCGACGCGGGAGACGAAGAACGAGGCGACCGACTGGATCGTCGACAGGTCGATCCCGGCGGCCTGCGCCCTCTCGAGCCCGTCGAGGTAGGCGCGGATCACCGCCCGGTGCCGGTCGAGGCTGAAGATCAGGGTCACGTTGACGCTGATGCCCTTCGCGATGGTCTCGGTGATCGCGCTGAGGCCCTCCACCGTCGCGGGGATCTTGATCATCGCGTTGGGACGGTCTACCGCGTCCCACAGCTGCCGCGCCTGCGCGATGGTGCCCGCGGCGTCGTGCGCCAGTCCCGGCTCGACCTCGATCGAGACGCGTCCGTCGACGCCCCCCGAGGCACGGTAGACCGGCTCGAAGATGTCGGCGGCGGAGCGCACGTCATTCGTCGTGATGGCGAACACCGCCTCGGTCACGTCGACGCCGGCCCTGGCCAGGGACGCGACCTGGTCGTCGTAGGCCTCGCCCTTGGCGAGCGCCGCCGCGAAGATCGTGGGGTTCGTCGTGACGCCGACCACGTCGCGGTCGGCGATCAGCTCGGCGAGCCCACCGGATCGGATGCGCTCGCGCGAGAGGTCGTCGAGCCAGATGCTGACGCCGAGCGCGGAGAGCTCCGCGGTGAGCGACGGGGTGGAGGTCTCGGTCATGGGTTCGCTTCCTTGATTCGCTTCAGTTCTCGGATGATCAGGCGCCGGCGGCGGCGAGGGACTCCCGAGCGGCCGCCACCACGGCCTCGGTGGTGAGTCCGAACTCTCGGAACAGCGTCTTGTAGTCCGCCGAGGCGCCGAAGTGCTCGATCGAGACGCTGC
>JACRGJ010000015.1 GCA_016212425.1 Micrococcales bacterium
GGGCGGCGGACTGCGCGGTGAGGCGGGCGACCGTGGCGACGGCATCGGCGAAAGAGGTCCCCCGCCCGACGGCGACCCCGACGAGGTAGGTGGTCAGCGGAGCGGCGGGCCGCGCGACGGCGTGCGCGGCGTCCCCTGCCAGGTCGAGCACCCCGGGGATGTCGACGCCGGTCCCGTCCAGGCGGAGCGCCGAGGTCAGCGTCGCGGTCCAGGAGTCGAGCTCAGGCGGGTACGACATGGTCGTTCCTCTCTCTCGCGAGTGCGGCCGCCAGGTCGTCGCGGGTATCGATGTCGGCGGTCAGCTCGGCCGGGAGGGGGATCTCCGCGAGCCGCATCCGCTCCGTGACCCCGCGCATCGACGCGCCGACGAGCGTCCCGCGCTCCCCGGCCGTGCGGCGGCACGCCTCGGTCAGGACGGCCGTGCGGTAGACGGCGAGGAGGTGCTGGCGGCGCGCGGCCGGGCCCGTCGCGACCCAGCCATCCGCATCCGGGGCGCCCGGCCCCATGCGGCGCAGCAGCTCCCGGACGGCCGAGGCCGCGGCGGGCAGATCCGCCGCGAGCACGATGGTGAGGGCGGATGCGGAGCGGCCGCGCCGGAGGGCGCCGAGGCCGGCGGCAAGCGCCGCGGCCGGCCCCGCGAAAGGAGGATCTTCGCGCACCTGCCGCACGTCCGCGGGGAGGGCGGCGCGGGTCGGGCCGACGACCACCGTCGACGCCGGCGCGACCGCGGCGACCGCCCGGTCGAGCAGAGTGGATGCGCCCAGCAGCAGCGCCGGCTTGTCGACACCGCCGAGCCGCGCGCCGCGGCCGCCGGCCAGGATCACCGCGTCGACCCGGCCGACCGCGTCGACCCGGATCACCGCGTCGACCCGGATCACCGCGTCGACCCGGCTCACGGTCGCCGCCCGAGCAGCAGCCGATTGAGTCCCCAGCCGACCACCGTGATGAGCACCACCGCGCCGAACATGTCGAGCAGCGCCAGCGGGGTTGCGAGGATGCCGAGCGCCACGATGAGGGTCGTCGCCCCGGCCGGCGGATGCGGGAGGCCGAGCAGGTGCAGCACGAGGGTCGTGGTGCCTACGGCCGCGACCGCCGCCAGCAGGTACGCCGGAGTGAAGCCGCCGACGGACGCCGGCGGAGCGCCGGCGAGCCCGAACACCAGGAGCGCCCCGTAGCCCGCCACCAGCCCCACGAGGTGCCCGACGAGGGTGTTGAGCGCGCGGGAGGACGGCTGCTCCGGTGAGCTGAAGAACAGCATCACGGTCGGCCCGAGGCTCGGGAAGAGCCACGGCTGCCTCAACGCCAGGCCGACGGCGCCCGCCGCGGCGAGCACCACGACGCAGAGCACCGCGGAGTACACGGCGCCGCCGCCGCGCCCGCGCCGCCACGTCGCGATCGGCGGCGACGCGTCGGCGGAGGCGCCGCTCACGAGGCGACCACGAGAGCCTGCGGGGCGGCCTGCTTCATCCGGGTCCGCAGCCACGACAGCTGCACCCCCGTCTCCGCATCGCAGTCCGCGACGATCCCCAGCAGCTCCTCGTCCCGCAGGCCCAGCCCCGCCTGCTTCACCAGGGTCCAGGTGATGTCCACCAGCGAGGCCAGCAGGTACAGGTCCTGCAGGTCGCGCAGCAGACCGAGCGGTCCGCTGCGGACGGAGCCGAGCGCGACGGCGTGCAGCCGGTCGGGTTCGTCATCCGCCTGCTCGCCGTAGCGGTCGATGATCGGAGCGAGCGCCTCCGCGTGCGCGTCGCACTGCCCGGCGAGGGTGCGACACAGGTGCAGCACATCCGGCTCCGCGGCGTGCCCGTCCGCCACCTGCCGGAAGGAATGCGCCAGGGACTGCTCGGAGCGGTGCAGCAGGCCGAGGTAGACGGGGAGCAGCATCAGCTCACCTCCGCGGGGCGCCCGGCGCGCGGGGGCGCCTCGCCGGTCGCCTCCTCGCGCGCCTCGGCGTCGCGTCCGCCCACGGTGGGCGGCACATCGCCGGGGGTCGCCGGCCGCGACGCCGCGGTGGTCGGGGCGGGGGCGGGACCTGTGCCGTCGGCGACCTTCTCGACCCGCACCGCGGCGACCTTGAACAGCGGCTGCTTCGAGACCGGATCCCACTCGGTGGCGGTCAGCTCGTTGGCGGCGGTGGGATGCTCGCCCGGCCCGGAGCGATTCTGCTCCCAGTACCCGTAGTGGAACGGGGCGAAGACGGTGCCGGGGCGGATGTCGCCCACCCGCGCCGGCACCACGATCTCCCCGCGTCGGGAGGACACCCGGATCAGGTCGCCCTCGGCGATGCCCAGCAGGCTCGCGTCGTGGCGGCTGATCTCCGCCCAGGCCGACGGGGCCGCGGCCTGCAGCTGCCGGGCGCGGCCGGTCCTGGTGCGGGTGTGGAACTGGTAGACCGTGCGGCCGGTGGTGTACTGCAGCGGGTACTCCGCATCCGGACCCTCGTGAGGCGGGGCGTAGGGAGCGGGCTTGAGGAGCGCACGCCCGTCGACCCGCATCGCCGAGTATGCCGTCGCGCCGACCGTCGCCCCCGTGAGGAGGTCGTGGCCGTAGGTCTCCGCCCGGTCCAGCGCCGTCGGGAACACCGCGTCGCCGTAGAGGCGCACGGTGCCATCCGGATGCTCGTCGTTGCACGGCCACGGGATGCCGCTGCCGCCGCGCAAGCGCTCGTAGCTCAGGCCGGTGTAGTCGCAGAGCCGACCACGGGTGCATTCCTGCCAGGCACGGAAGCCGTCCTCGGGACCGGCCCAGTCCAGCAGGGGCGTGCCGTCGTTGCGTCGGAAGTCCATCCGGCGGCCGTAGTCGAGGAAGATGTCGAGGTCGCTGCGCGCCTCGCCGGGCGGCTCCACCGCCTTATCGGAGAGGTGCACGGTGCGGTTCACGTTGGTGAAGGCGCCCTGCTTCTCCCCCCACCCGGCGGCGGGCAGCACCACATCGGCCAGCAGCGCGGTCTCGGTGAGGTAGAGGTCCTGCACCACGAGGAACAGCTCGGGCCGGCCCAGGATGCCGCGGATGCGCCCGGCCTGCGGCATCGAGACGGCCGGGTTGGTCGCCGACACCCAGAGGAACTCGATGCTGCCCTGCTCGGCGTAGCGGAAGATCTGCATCGCGTGGGTCGGCGGCGACCAGTGCGGGATCCGATCGACGTCGACACCCCAGAGCGCCGCGAGCTCGGCGATGTGCTCCGGGTTCTCCCAGTTGCGGAAACCCGGCAGGTCGCCGTCCGCCCCCGTCTCGCGGGCGTTCTGCGCGGTCGGCTGCCCGTTCATCTGCAGCACCCCGCAGCCCGGCCGCCCCAGCATCCCCCTGAGCAGATGCAGGTTGTTCACCTGGCATGCGGATGCCGTGGCCTGCGACGCCTGATAGAAGCCCTGCAGCACGGTGGACAGCACCCGCTCCGAGGTGCCGATGATCTCGGCCGCCCGCCGGACATCGTCCGCCTCGACCCCGCAGGTGCGGACGACCGCCTCCGGCGTCCACTGCTCCACGGTCGCGCGGAGCTCCTCGAGGCCGATGGTGTGGGCGGCGAGGTAGTCCTCGTCGACCCAGCCGTGCACGAGCAGTTCGCGCACCAGTCCGTTCATGAGCGCGAGGTTGGTGCCCGGGCGGACGGGGAGGTGCACGTCCGCGACCCGGGCCACCTCGGTCTCGCGCGGGTCGATGCACACCACCAGCGGGCGGTCGGGACCGGCCAGCCGGTCGAGCACCCGCATCCACAGCACCGTCTGGGTCTCGGCCATGTTGTGCCCGTACAGCACGATCGCGTCGCAGGAGTCGATGTCCTCGTAGCTGCCCGGCTGCCCGTCCGAGCCGAAGCTCTCCTTCATCGCCGCGGCCGCCGTCGCCGTGCAGAGCCGAGTGTTGCCGTCCATGTGCGGGGTGCCGAGTCCGGCCTTCCCGATGATCGCCAGGGCGTAGTACTCCTCGAGGAACAGCTGCCCGCTGGTGTAGAAGCCGTGACTGAGCGGCCCCTTCTCCGCCAGCAGCTGCCGGCTCCGCTCCACGATGCGGCCCATCGCGGTGTCCCAGTCGGTCTCGACCAGTTCCTCGCCGACCCGGATCAGCGGGCGGGTGAGGCGGTCTGCGCCCTGCATGCCCTGCCAGCTGCCGAACAGCCCCTTCGGCCCCAGCCGCCCGTGGTTGACGGTGTCGACGGCGCGGCCCCGGACGCCGACCATCCGGCCGTCCTTGACGGCGATGTCGCAGGCGCAGCCGTTGCTGCACAGCGTGCAGGCGGACTGCACCCACCTCTCGACGTCGGCGTCGGTGAGGCCCTCCGCCAGCTTCTGGTCCCGGCGGACCGGCCACAGCTCGTCCCGGGCGAAGGGCGTCCGCTGGCCCCAGATATCGGCGATCCGGTCCGGCATGGTGCTCCTCCTCGGTCGGCTGACCCGAGGACGGTACGCCCGCGCCGGAGGCCGCCCGACGAGTCGGAGCGGACGCGCAGGAGCGGACCCGCCTCAGGCGGCGGCGTGTTCGCGGAGCCGCCCGGTGAGCGTGCGGCGGTTCACCGCGACGGTGTGCACGGCGCGGTGGATGCGCCGCGCGAACCCGCGCGGGTCGACGAAGGGGCGCGAGGAGACGGCGACGCGGAGGGTGCGATCCAGGCGCACCCTCGTCTCCGGCGCGACGCACAGGCTGAGGTCGAGGTCGTCGTGCACGCCGGTGTCCCAGCGGTGGGTGCGGCGCCGCACCTCGCGCCAGAGCCTGCGCTGCATGGCGAAGTTCGACCCGAACACCGGGGCATGCCCGGCGAGCCGGCCGAACACGGCGAAGTAGGCGTCCATGTAGGCGAGATCGGCGATCCGGCGCAGCGGAGCGGGGAGGGAGACGAAGTCGCCGGGGCCGGTGACCGCGTCCAGGCCGGGCTGGTCGGCGAAGGCCAGGGCCACCCGCTCGACCCAGTCCGCTGCGGGCACCGAGTCGGCGTCCAGCCGGGCGATCACGTCGCCCGTCGCGGCGTCGTAGCCGGCGGCGGCCGCCGCGGTGATGCCCGGCCGGGCCTCGGCCACGCACCGCACGTTCCACCACGCGGCGATCTGGGCGGTCATCGCCGAGCCCCCGTTGTCGACCACGACGATCTCCTCCGCGAGCCGGGACTGACGGTGCAGAGCCTCGAGGCAGCGCTCGAGGTAGAGCTCGTCGTCCTTGACGGGGATCACGACGGAGATGCGCACAGGGGCTCTGCACGCGCCCTCATCGACGGGGGTGGGGAGGGTCACGGATCGAGGCTAGGCGTCCCGCGCGGATGTGCCCCCGAGGGTTGCGGGGAAGGAGCCGATCTGCATCCCGGCGCCTCGGCATCCCATCCGCGCCCGTGATTGTCCTGCTTGCACTCCGGATGCGCAACGCCCTGGGCCGATCCGGATCCGTGTTCCTACCGTGTCGGACGACGACAACCGGGCCGAGCCCGGGAACTGGAGGAGAGATGTTCTTTCATCGACAGGAGCTGCAACACGCGGCCACGCCGGACAAGCCGGATGCGGTCTACGCCCGCAAGCTCCAGGAGGTGCTCGGCGGCCAGTACGGCGAGATCTCCGTCGCCATGCAGTACGCCTTCCAGGCGTGGAACATGCACATCCCCGGCAAGTACCGCGACCTCGTGTTCGGCATCGGGGCGGAGGAGTTCGGCCACGTCGAGATGCTCGCGACGATGATCGCCCAGCTGCTGGAGAAGTCCCCGCTCGGCATCACCGACGACGCGGTGCAGGACGACCCGACCGTCGCCGCCATCATCGGCGGAACCGACGTGCAGCACGCCATCGTCGCCGGCGCCGGAGCCCGCCCTGTCGACAGCAACGGCAATCCCTGGCAGGGCTCGTACATCACCGCGAGCGGCAATCTGCTCGCCGACTTCACCGCGAACGCGAACGCCGAGATGCAGGGACGGGTGCAGGCGGCTCGGCTCTACCACATGACGGATGACCACGGCGTGCGCGATCTGCTGAGCTTCCTGCTGGCCCGCGACACGATGCACCAGAACCAGTGGCTCGCGGCGGCGGCCGAACTGCGCGCCGAAGGGGTGGAGGACTTCCCGGTGCCGAACAAGTTCCCGCTCTCGAAGGAGCAGACCGACGGCGAGTACGCCTACATCAACTTCTCGGACGGGGCGGCGGCGGCCGAGGGCTCGTGGGCGAGCGGGCCGACCCCGGACGGCCGCGGCACCTTCGAGTACCGCGAGGCTCCCGGCTTCGACCCGGTGCCGATGCCGCCGGTGACGCATCCGGATGCGCGCTTCTACGGCACGACCGAGTTGCCGAACACCGTCGAGAAGATCGCCGGCCGCGTGCAGGACGCGCTGAAGAAGGAGTGAGGCCGACTCCGAGGGGCTGCTGATGGCACGCACGCGATCGCCTGCGAGCGGCGCCCGACGCCGCGCCCGCGCCCATCTGCACCGCGATGTCGTCCCCGGGGTGCACCGCCTCGAGCTCGCGCACGTCAACAGCTACCTGATCGCCGACGGCGACTCGGTCACGGTCGTCGACGCCGGACTGCCGGCGATGTGGCAGCCGCTGCATCAGGCGCTCGCGGCGATCGGCAGCTCGCCCGACCGGGTCGCGGCGCTGGTGCTGACGCACGCCCACTTCGACCACCTCGGCTGCGCCCGCGCGATCGCCGAGCGCTGGCGCGTGCCGGTGTGGGCGCACATCGCCGACCACGAGCTGGCGCGGCAGCCGTACCGGTACGCGCACGAGCGACCACGTGCCCTGTACCCGATCCGCAGCCCGCGGGCGGTGCCGATCCTCGGCGCGATGCTCGCGGCCGGAGCGCTGCGCGTGCCACACGTGACCGGGCTGCGGTCGCTCGAGCCCGGGATGACCCTGCCGGTGCCGGGTCTTCCGACGGTGCTGTTCACCCCCGGGCACACGTACGGGCACTGTGCGCTGGTGCTCGAGGACCGCGACGCGGTGCTCTCCGGCGACGCCGTCGTGACCCTCGATCCATACACCGCCCGGGTCGGACCGCGGATCGTCGCCGGCGCCGCCACCGCCGACTCGGACCTCAACCTCCGCTCGCTCGAGGGCATCGCCGAGAGCGGGGTCGGCACCGTGCTGCCCGGGCACGGCGAGCCGTGGCGCGCCGGAGCGCGGGCGGCGGTCGCCCAAGCGCGGATGACGGGGCCGAGTTGAGCACACCGGGCGGCGCGACCCGCCGCGGCGACATCGACCGCGGGCGCACCGCGGCAGGGCGAGAGGACCGAGCATGAGCCGACAGGACGAGGTCGCCGCGACGCCGGCCGAGGAGGCAGCGGGCGGCGGCGACGGCAGACTGCTGCGGCGGATCACCGGCCCGCTGCTCTACGCCTTCATCCTCGGCGACGTGCTCGGGGCGGGCATCTACGCCCTCATGGGCGCGCTCGCGGGGAAGGTGGGGAACGCCCTCTGGGTGCCGCTCGTCGCGGCGCTCGCGCTCGCGCTCCTCACGGCCGGGTCGTACGCCGAACTCGTGACGAAGTACCCGCGCGCCGGCGGTGCCGCGATCTTCGCCCAGCGCGCCTACCGATCGCCGATCATCGGCTTCGTCGTGGGCTTCTGCATGCTCTCCGCCGGGGTGGTGAGCGCCGCGGGGCTCGCCCTGGCCTTCACGGGCGACTACCTGGCGGTCTTCCTCGACGTGCCGCCGATCCCCGCCGCGATGGTCTTCCTCCTGCTCGTCGGCGCGCTGAATGCCCGCGGCATCCGGGAGTCGCTGCGCTCGAACCTCGTGATGACCGCGATCGAGCTCTCCGGACTGGTGATCATCATCGTGGCGGTCGGCATCCTGCTCGGCGCAGGCGGCGGGGACACCTCGCGGATCACCGCCTTCCCCGCCGGCGCGAATCCCGTGGCGGCGACCCTCGCGGCGGCGATCATCGCCTACTACTCCTTCGTCGGATTCGAGACCTCCGCGAACGTCGCGGAGGAGATCCGCGAGCCCTCGCGCATCTACCCGAGAGCGCTGTTCGCGGCGCTGCTCACCGCGGGCGTCGTGTACGCCCTGGTCGGGATCGCGAGCTCCATCGCGTTGCCCGCGGGGCGGCTCGAGGGCTCCACCGGTCCGCTCCTCGCGGTGTTCCGAGCCACGGGGGTCGGCCTGCCGGCGCAGGTGTTCAGCGTCATCGCGCTCGTCGCGGTGGCGAACGGCGCGCTGCTGACGATGATCATGGCCAGTCGGGTGACCTACGGGATGGCGCAGGAGTCGCTGCTGCCCGCGCCGCTGCGCCGGGTGCTCCCGACGCGGCGCACCCCGTGGGTCGCAATCCTGGTTACCACCGTCATCGCGATGCTGCTCACCCTCGTCGGCGACCTCGCCACGCTCGCCTCCACCGTCGTGCTGCTGCTGCTCGTGGTGTTCCTCAGCACGAACATCGCCGTGCTCGTGCTGCGCCGTGACCGGGTCGAGCACCGCCACTTCCGGGTCTGGACGGTGGTGCCCGTGCTGGGGGCGGCCTCCTGCATCCTGCTCATGACCCAGCAGGAGCCGCGGATCTGGCTGTTCGGCGGCGTGCTCGTCGTGGCGGGACTCGTGCTGTTCGGCATCACGCGCCTGGTGGATCGCCGCCGCCGCGCCTGATGGGTCCGTGACGCCGCGCCTCCTCATTCCGAGGGGTGGCACCACTCCCGACCGAGGGGTCGCAACACGCCCTTGGCGCGCAGCTTCACCGGCGCGGGAAGGGCCCGATGCGACCCCTCGGGTTCAGGGTCCCTCGGGGTCAGGGTCCGCTCAGCGGCGGTCGGGGTCGGCGTCCGCGCCGCGGCTCTCGCGCAGCGCCCGGCCGGCCGCGACATCCTTCTCGCGCTGCGCCGCCTTCTTGTCGCTCTGGCGCGTGTCGCGGGGCGGCAGCTGGATGGACTCCTCCGCCGTCAGTCCGGCCTGCAGTTCGCGTCCGCGCTCCAGCTCGGCGTCGAGCTCGGCCCCGAACAGCAGCGCGTTGTTGCTGATCCAGATCCACAGGAGGAAGACGATCACGCCGCCGATGGAGCCGTAGGTGGCGTTGTAGCTGGCGAAGTTCGCCGCGTAGACCGCGAACGCCACGGATGCGATCGCCCAGACCACAAGCGCGACGACCGAGCCGATGCTGGTCCAGCGGAATTTCGGCTGCTTCACGTTCGGGGTCGCCCAGTACAGCAGCGCGAGCACCGCCACGGCGAGCACGACGATGATCAGCCACTTCGCGACGCCCCAGATCCCGACGGCGACGTCGCCGAGGCCGAGAGCCGATCCCGCGCGATCGGCGACCGGCCCGCTGAGTGCGACGACCACCGCCGCCACGACGGCGGCGACGAGCGCGGCCACGGTGACGAGCAGCATGACGGGGCGCAGCTTCCAGAACGGGCGCCCCTCCGGGATCTCGTAGATGCGGTTCATCGCGCGCGAGAACGCGGTGACGTAGCCCGAGGCCGACCAGACCGCACCCACGACGCCGATCACGAGAGCCAATCCGGCGCCGGGCGACTGGGTCAGGTTCCGGATGATGCCGCGGAGCGCGTCGAGGGACTGCTGCGGCGCGAGCCCGCCGACCAGGGAGATGAGCGCGTCGGTGGTCCGCTGCGGATCCCCGAAGAGACCGAGCAGCGACACGAAGGCGAGCAGGGCGGGGAACACGGCGAGCACCGCGTAGTAGGTGAGCGATGCGGCGAGATCGGTGGCCTGATCGGCCGAGAACTCACGGAGCGTCTTTTTCAGCACGTAGCCCCACGACGGCTTCGTCATGTCGGCAGGGGAGTCCGGCTTGCGGTCGTCCTCGGGATCGGGCGCGGACGTGCCGCTTCGGCTGGAGTCGCGGGGGGAATCGGGGGAGGCAGTCATCGCGCTGGCGACGGTAATCCGCACGGCGCCCCGGGATCACCCGCTTGCGCTCGGAGACCGGATGGTCTAGCGAACTCCGCGCGGGCGTGATTGTGATCGTCGGAACGCTGATCGTCAAGGCCCCCGACAGGGGGAGCCCCCCGACGTACCGTACCCAGGCGGCCATGCTGGCCGCGCCGTCGTGCACAGCGCGGCGACGACACACCACGAAGGGACGACCATGTCCACCTACAGCTTCCCGCCGGGCGATCCGAACGGCCAGGGCGATTCCGACAGCACCGCGAACGGGTTCGAAGGGCCGCTCGGCGGCTATCCCGATCCCGCTGCGCCTCCGGCTGACTACGACGGCTCCCCGGTCGACGACATCCGCGCCGCCGACGGCGGCCAGGACGCCGGCCAGGGCTCCGCGACCGGCACCGCCTCCGCGGTCGCCGGAGAGGCGCAGGATGCGGCCAAGCACGTCGCCGGCACCGCGAAGGACGAAGCAGCGGGTGTCGTTCAGGAGGCGAAGAGCCGCACCCGCGACCTCTACCACCAGACCACCGCCGAGCTCCGTGACCAGGCGGGCACCCAGCAGCAGCGGGTCGCCGAGGGTCTGCGCACGGTGGGCCAGCAGCTCGGCTCGATGGCCGACAGCGGCGACCAGGGCGTCGCATCCGACGTGGTGCGACAGGCGTCGCAGCGGGTCGGTGCCGCCGCGCAGTGGCTCGAGAGCCGCGATCCGGGCTCCCTCCTGAGCGAGCTGCGCCGCTTCGCGTCGCGCCGTCCCGGCACGTTCATCGCGGTGGCGGCGGTCGGTGGCGTGGTCGCCGGCCGGCTCACGAAGTCGCTGGTGGAGAATGCCCGATCCGACAGCGGCTCCTCGGCGGGGTCAACGACGGCGCACGACTTCGACGGACGGGCGTGACTGCATGAGTGACCCCTCGGAGAAGGCCGCCACCACTTCGCTGGGCGACCTGCTCGGCGAGGTCTCTCGAGACCTCTCGACGCTGTTCCGCAAGGAGGTCGAGCTCGCCAAGGCCGAGCTGACCGAGTCGGCCAAGCGCGCCGGCAAGGGCGCGGGCATGTACGGGGGCGCCGGCGTCGCCGGGCTGTACGTGCTGCTGTTCCTCTCGATCGCCGCGTGGTGGGGTCTCGGTTACCTGGTCGGCAACGCCTGGTCGGCGCTCATCGTGGCCGGGGTCTACGCGATCGTCGCGCTGATCCTGTTCCTGCGAGGCAAGAAGCAGATCGAATCCATCCAGGGGGCTCCGCGCACGGTGGAGTCCGTCAAGAAGATCCCTGAGACCCTGAAGCCAGGAGGCACATCATGAGCAACCCCGACGCGATCCGCGACGACATCGAGAACACCAGGGCCGAGCTGGGCTACGACGTCGACGCCCTCGCCGACAAGGTGCGGCCCTCGAGCATCGCCCACCGCGAGGCCGAGAAGGTGAAGTCCCGCTTCGCCTCCGTCAAGGAGTCGGTGATGGGTTCCGCCCACTCCGGCACGAGCTCGGTGACGGACGCCGGCCAAACCGCTGTCGCGAAGGCGAAGGGCAATCCGCTGGCCGTCGGGCTGATCGCCTTCGGTGCCGGGTGGCTGATCTCCTCGCTGATCCCGGCATCCGACGCCGAGCGGGATCTGGCGGAGACCGCGAAAGAGAAGGCGGAGCCGCTGGTGGAGAAGGCGAAGGGTGCGGCGCAGGATGCGGCCCAGAACCTCAAGGAGCCGGCGATGGACGCGGTGAACGCGGTCAAGGACCGCGCCACCGACGCGGCCTCGACGGTGAAGGACGAGGCGCAGGGCTCCGCGTCCGACCTGCGCGAGTCGGCCACCGACCGCCCGTAGCCGGTGGGCGGAGGCGAGAGACATCGCCCGGAGGCGCCTCGCCGCGAGCAGCGGCGGGGCGCCTCCGGCTCTCTTGTGCCGGAGTCAGTCCCGGCGCCCCGGCAGAGCGGCAACGGCCAAGGGGCGGAGGTCGCGGCGATGTGCGATCACGAAGCCGATCGCCGTCAGGACGTAGACCACCGAGATGATGTAGCGGGCCTGTTGATCGGGCAGCACGAACTGCGCCGCGAACAGCACCAGGAGCAGAAGTGCTTTCGCGCCGCTGAGCCGGAGATTGAGGAGCACCGCGATCCCGAGCACCGTCTGTGCCGTGGTGAGCACGAACTCCTCCACCTGACGCGAGTCGAGGGGGAGCCCGGCGGCCTGCCCCCCGCCGAGCGCGTAGGCGATCGGCAGGGTGGCGATCAGGAGGGTCCACTGGTTGAGCTTCGCCGCGAGCAGGGCACCCATCCCATCGTCCGCGCGTGATCGCAGGGCGAAGGTGATCGCGACGAGCACCTCCGGTGATTCCGAGGCGAGGGGGGCTAGCCACTGCACCAGAAGGAATCGATCGACACCGAGTTGCCCGCCGGCCTGCACCAGCGCCTGACCGAAAGGCTCGGCAGCGGAGAGGATCACTACGGCTGCCGCGAGGAACAGCAACCCGACGAGGATGCGGCGCCGGGTCCGCGGTTGGGCGGCGACGGTGGCGGCGACACCCACCAGTTCCTCCTCGGACTCCTCGCTGCCCCGGATGCGCCACAGGTAGGCGATGAACAAGCCGCCGAGGATCACCGCGTCGTACCAGGCGAGTCGTCGGGTGAGCGGAATCACCAGTGCGTAGAGCGTGGCGGCGCCGAGAAAGAGCAACTCGATCCGACGGTGCCCGGCCAGCAGCACCCCATCCTTCGGCCAGCTGATCGCCGCTTCACCGCCGGCGCGGCGGCTGCGCCGTAGCGCCCAGATGGCGACGAAGACGAGCACCGGCCACGCCACACCGATCAGAAGACGATTCGCTCCTGTCATGTTCGCCGTCGCGTACGCGGCGTAGGACGGGTCGCTACCAGCCCGGAATGCGAAGAAGATGTCGACGGCGTATTCGGGCAAGATCGCCACCAGGGACAGCAGCGCCAGCGCCAGGCTCCCGGAGATGTCGGCTCGCACCGCCTCTGCGGCCCACATGAGCAGAGCCACTGACGCGAGAACCCCGACTCCGAAGACCAGGACCGCGATCACGGGGCTCAGTTCGACTCCGGCGATCCGGAGCGTGACAGCCGGTGCTCCCAGCACCAGGGCCGCCACGACACGGAGGGTCGCGGTGCGACCGCTGATCACCTGGTCGTCGTCGCGGACCTCGCTCATCGCGCCGCTCCTGTCAGCCACCGGGTGCGGTCGACTCCAAGGCGTTCGGGCGGAGAGTCGCCCGACCGTTCGGGCGGAGAGTCGCCCGACCGTCGTCGCGCATTGGGCCGGTTCTTCCCTGCTGCCTCCCCGTAGTTCGGACACTGATCCAGGTCCGACCCGGTCGCACGGAGGAGAATCTCGGCCGAGGCCAGCAGGTCGAGGAGATGGGGGGAGGCCAGCGAATAGAAGACCTGCCGGCCCTCCGCACGTCCGACCACCAGGCCGCACTCACGAAGACACGCCACGTGAGCCGATACGGACGACTGAGCTAAGGAAAGCATTCGCGTCAGGTCGGCGACGCGGGCTTCTCCGCCAACAAGCACCTCCAGGATCGCGAGGCGCGTGGAGTCGGCGAGGCTGCGGAACAGCATCGCGACGGGGATCGTCTGGGCGCACGGGGGCGCGGTCGGGATCATCGGCACCCGGCGATGATAGCGATGAGGCGCGATGATGAAAACCCCGCGGAGGCCCGCACCTGCCGCGCCCTCAGCGGGACGGCGTGCGCAGAGTTCCCTTCACCGCCAGGATGTCCTCCTTGACGCTTGCGAGCGAGTCGGTCGGCAGGGGGGGAACTCCTGTCCTCAGTCGTCGGACCCCCACGATCACCAGGGTCGCCGCCAAGAGCAGCAGGGCGCCGGCGACGATCAGCGCCGCCAGCCAGCGCGGCACGACGAGGTCGAGCCCGTCGATCGCCGCCGTGACCAGCGCGCCCAGCGCGAACAGCGCCAGGATCCCGCCCCCGACAGTGAGCCCGGCGCCAACCCCGGCGGCCTTGAGCTTGCCGGTCAACTCATCCCGGGCGGAGCGCACCTCGTCGCGGATGAGCCGCCTTACGAGATCCGGGATGCTCCGCAGCAGCGAGGTGAGACGCGGACGCCCCGTGCGCTCCTCGTCGCCGTCAGGCATCGCGCCTGGGGGACTCGCCCGGGGCCTCCGACGTGGCCACGTCGGAGGACTCCGCCGCGTCCGCCCCGCCTGAGGACTCCGAAGCGTCGGAGGGATCCGAGCCCGGCAGCTTGTCCGCGGCGGCCGTGGCCGCCTTCTTGCCGACCTGAGCGACCTTCTCACCCACGATCGGAACTTTGTCCTTCACGAACTCGCGCGCCGACTCGACCGAGTTCTGCACCGCCGGTGCCTTCCACAGGTCTTCGGCGCGGCCCTTCAGCTTGACGTAGGCCTGACGGCCCTGGCGGGTGCCGACGACGTAGCCGACGGCTGCTCCGACGACGAACAAGAACTTTCCTCGCATGATTTCTCCTTCGTGGGGGTGGGGGTGGTCGATCAGCCGTCCACGGGTTCGCGGCCCGGCACGTGCAACTCGACGCCTTCGAGGTCGATGTCGCCGGCGTCGTCGGGCCCGCCCTCGCCCGGGGCGACGCGCACCGCGTCGCGGTCGACGTCGTCGACATCCGGATCCGCGGTCTCGGACTGCCGCACCGCCGTCTCGCTCTCGCTCGCGGGACTGTAGCTCATGTCCTTCTCGGTGAGGTGGTCGTCTCGTGTCGTCATCCGGAACCTTCCCTGCTGAGTCGTCGAGCGGGCCACGTTACGCCGCGGTCCGGGCGGCACGGCGGGACGGGACGGACGCCCAGAGACCGGGAAGGGTGCTCAGCCCGCGGCGCGGTGCCGGCGGATGCGTCGGATGACCAGCCAGAGCACGAGGGCGGCCAGCGCAGCGTAGACGACCCAGTTGAGCAGACCCGAGTACTGGTCGACGAGCTCGTACTGGCGCCCGAGCAGCGATCCGAGGCCGACCAGCAGCCCGTTCCAGACGGCGCTTCCGACGATCGTGAAGATGCTGAAGCGCAGCAACGGCATCCGCTCGGCGCCGGCCGGCAGCGAGATGACCGAGCGGACCCCGGGCACCAGCCGACCGACGAGCACCGAGACGCTGCCATGCCGGCGGAACCACGCCGTCGCCTTCTCGAAGTCCGACGCGTCGACCAGCGGCAGCCTCGCGAGGAGTCGCACGGAGCGGTCGTGCCCGAGCCGAGCGGCGAGGGCGTAGAGCACGAGCGCGCCCAGGTACGACCCGAGCGTCGCGGCCAGGATCGCAAGCCAGAGGTTCATCGAGCCGGTGGAGCTGATGAATCCCGCCAGTGGCAGGACGATCTCGCTGGGGATGGGCGGGAAGACGGTCTCGACGAGGGTGAGGGCCGCCACCCCCGGCTCGCCCACCGCCTCCATCACCCCCGCGGAGAGCCCGACCAGGCCGCCGAGCTGACTGGGATCGGGCTGGCCGACAGCGAAGGTACTCATCACCGCGACGCTAGGGCAGGAGTCCGAGCGGGAGCCGAGCGCGTCGGCGCCGCTCCGCCGCGCGACCGTCCGCTCGGGAGTCCGGCGGTCTGCGGCTCTCCGGTGGCGCGGCGCCGAGGGTCAATACCGGATGGCGTCGATCGGCTTGACCCGCACCGCCACGAGCGCTGGCAGCAGCCCGGCGAGCGCTCCGACGCCGGCGGCGACGGCGAGCCCCAGGAGTGCGGCCGAGAACGGGAAGGCCGGCACATCCTGCAGCCCCGCGTTGGAGGTGAGCCAGTCGGTGACCCACGGGTTCTTCAGCGCGAGGATCGCGAGGATCACCCCGACCACGCCCGCCGCCACCGTCGCGACGACGCTCTCCATCATCACCCCGAAGAACACCCTCGCCGCGGTCGCGCCGAAGCTGCGCCGGATGCCGATCTCGCGGATGCGGGTGCGCACCGTGACCATCGAGATGTTGAGCAGCCCGAGCGCCGCGAGGATCAGGATGAGGCTTGCCGCCCCGGCGACCACGACCTTCAGCAGCAGAAGCGGATCGGCTCCGTTGTAGGCGGCGTAGTCGGAGCGGTTCACATCGATGCTCCAGCCCTCGCCGACCTGACGCCGCAGGTCCGACCGGATGCGGGTGGTGAGGACGCGCGATTCGGCGACCGGAACCCAGGCCTGGTAGCTGACGCCGCCGTCCGCGCTCGCGCCCGGCGGCTGCAGGGCCGTCCAGGCGTCCGCCAGCATCAGCGCGCTCGGATTCTCCGGCGTGCCTCCCGGGGTCACCCCGACGATCACCGCCGTGACGGCGGAGGGCGCGACCAGGGTGAGCGAGGGGTGGGACCGCAGCGGAGGGAGCCGAGAGCCTTCCAGAACGCGGAGTCGATGATGATCGCCGGGGCGAGCCGGCGAGCATCCGTTGCGCGGAACCAGCCGCCCTCCACCACCCGGCTGCGGTACATCGCCCCGTACGCCCGGGACACCGCGAGCACCTGGACGGATCTGGTGCCATCGGGCAGGGCGGCGGCCGAGCTGCCGTAGATCACCGGACTCCAGTACCGCACGCCGTAGCGGGCCATCTCCCCGGCGAAGAGGGCGCCGAAATCCCCGGTGTACACCGCGCTGCCGTCGCCCCCGTTCTGGTACGGCGGATTGACGGTGAGCATCGCGGGGCGTCCCCCGCCGCGCTCGAGCGACTCGGTCACCGCCTGCTGCGCCACCTGGCCCACCGCGATGACCCCGGTGAGCGCGAGCACCGCCAGGGCGACCCCGATGAGGCTCATGATTACCCGCGCCTTGTGGCTGCGGAACTCGGCCCACGCCTCCAGGGTCGATCCGACGAGGAAGGTCGGGATGCCGCTCACGCGCCGACTCCGACGCCCGCGGTGGTGAGCGCGGTGAGTCGCCCGGCATCGAGCCGGTAGTGCCGGCGGGCCAGCGCGGCCACGTTCGGGTCGTGGGTGATGGTGATGAGTGCGGCCCCGGATGCCTCCACCACCTCGTCCAGCAGACGCATCACCGTCTCGCCGGTCTCCACGTCCAAGGCGCCGGTGGGCTCGTCGGCGAGGATCAGCCGCGGGCCGCGGACGAGCGCGCGGGCGATGGCGACGCGCTGCTGCTCGCCGCCGGAGAGCCGGGCCGGGGTGGAGTGCATCCGCTCCCCGAGGCCGACCCGCTCGAGCATCCGGGTGGCGATCGCCTGGCGGCGCCAGAACTGCCGTCCCGGCGCGTACAGAAGAGGAGTGAGCGCGTTCTCCAGCGCGGTCCGGCCGGGCAGCAGGTTGAACTGCTGGAAGATGAAGCCCACGTCGCGGCCGCGCCGCAGGTCGCGCTGGCGCGCGGACATCCGCTCGAGGGGGACCTCGTCGAACACCAGTCGGCCCGAGGTGGGTTCGTCGAGAAGGCCGAGCAGGTTCAGCAGGGTCGACTTGCCGCTGCCGGACCGGCCGACGATCGAGACGTGGTCGCCGACCTCGACCTCCAGGTCGACGCCGCGCAGGATCTCCAGCGGCGGTGCGTCCGGCAGCTCGACCGTGCGGGTCACGCCCTCCAGGCGCAGCAGGCTCATCCGCCGAAGCCGGCCTGCTGCGCGTCGGCGGCCTGCTGGTCGGCGGCCCCTGGCACGTACTGCAGCACCTGGTCGGCGGCGGTCAGGCCGCCGGTGACCTGCACCCACTTCCCGTCACTGACCCCGAGGGTGACCTTCTTCGCGGCGGGGTCGCCGCCGCTTGTCGCGGCGGGCGCGTACACGGTTCCGGCGCCGCCCGGGGTGCCCTCGACGGCGGTGACCGGCAGCGCGAGGGCGCCCTCGGCCGAGCCGCCGGGAACCGCGACCTTGGCGGCCAGCCCGCTGAACACGGTCACCCCGGCCGGCACCGCGCAGCGCACGGTGGTGGTGGCGGCGGGTGCGGTCGCCGGACCGGGATCGGATGCCGCGGGCGCCCCGGCTCCCGCCCCGCCCGCCCCGGCGAGCGGGGTCGTGATGGTGAGGCCGGTGCACTCGAACGGCTGCGGGCCGCCGACGACGGTGACCTGCGCCGTGGACGGCCGGTTGAGCAGCCGGTACTGCTGGGCCGGCTGGATGGTGCCGACGACGCTGAAGGTGGGCGGCGCGATCTGCGCGAGGGTGTCGCCCACCCCGATCTGCTGCGTCGGCAGCAGCGCGAGATCCGACACGGTTCCTCCGGCACCGGCCACCAGGGTGACCGTCTTCACGGACGGCGTGCCGTCGGCCCGCACGGTGATCTGCCTCACGGTGGCGATCGGGGTGTTCCCGGCGACCCCCTGGCCGGTCGCGACGAGCACCTTCAGCACCTCGCCGGCCGCGGTGGCGCGCACCGGCACCGCGGCATCCGCCACGATCGTCGCGTCGAGCTTCACATCGTTGCGGATGGTGCGCTTCTCTGCGGTGACTGTCGGATCGCTGACCGTGCCGGTGGGCACAGCGCGATCGCTGCCCTGCGTGAGCCCGCCGAAGAAGGCGAGCTTGACCAGGGCCGCGGCGATCGCGACGAAGATGAGAATGCGGATGATCGGGAAGACCCAGGTCCGTGCGACGCCCACTGCCCCTCCAGGTAGCTGATTCGGGCTCAGCCTACGGTCGAGGGGCCGCCGCGAGGGTCATCCGGAAGGATGAGTCCGACGTCACATCCCCTGCCCGATCGCCACGAACCGGAGGGTCTCGCGGGTGATCTGCGCGGCGACCTGCGCGTCGGTCGCCGTCGGGGTGCCGTCGCCCGACTCCGTGCCGCGGGAGATGGCCGCGACACGCCGAACCACTACATATTGGGGAATGACATCCCTGTCATTCCCGCTATATAGTGGTGATCCCGCGACGGACCCGCCGCGGACACGCTCTCTGGGAGGGGGTCCGATCATGGACAACGACAGCATCAGCGGCTACGACATCCCGGTCGACCCGATGGACCTGCTGCAGTGCGACAGCTGCCAGTAGGCCCGAGCGACTGACGCGGACCCGTCAACCGGGACGTCAGCCCACAGGCTCCGAGCCCCCTCCGACCCCGGTCGGCGGGGGCTCGTCTCGTGTGAGCCGCCCGGCGGCGCGGCTATCCTCGGACGGTGCCCGTGAACCCCGCGCTCGAAGGGCGGACGCTCCCTCCGATCGGCCCCTACCTCGTCGGGCGCGAGAAGGTCCGGGAGTTCGCCCGCGCCGTGCAGTCCCGTTCGCCCCTGAGCATCGACGCGGATGCCGCATCCGCCGCCGGGTACGAGGGTCTGCTCGCGCCGCCGACCTTCGCGATCGTGGTGCAGGAGGCGGCGCTGCAGCAGCTGCTCGCAGAGCCCGATACCGGCATCGACTTCGCCCGCGTGGTGCACGGCGACCAGCGGTTCGGCTTCGTGCGGCCGGTGGTCGCCGGCGACGAGCTGCTCGCGCACCTCAGCGTCACGAGCATCAAGACCCTCGCCGGCAACAGCATGGTGACGGCGGAGACCGCGATCACCGACCTCGACGGGGAGCTGGTCGTCACCGCCGTCTCCACCCTCGTCGTGCGGGCCGAGCAGTGACCCCGCGGGCGAGCGCACCTCGCGCGGCCGCACCTCGCGCGGCTGCACCTCGCGCGGCTGCACCTCTGGCGTCTGGCCTGACGGTCGGCGAGGTGGTCGCCGAGCGCACGGTGCACCTCACGCGCGACTCCCTGGTCCGCTATGCGGGAGCATCCGGGGACTTCAACCCCATCCACTATCGCGACGACGTCGCCGCCTTCGTCGGTCTCCCCGGGGTGCTCGCCCACGGGATGCTGACCATGGGCGTCGCGGTGCAGCCGGTCATCGACTGGCTCGGCGGCGACAGCGGGCGCGTGCTCGACTACCGGACCCGGTTCACGCGCCCGGTCGTCGTCGACCCGGTCGAGGGCGCCGAGCTCGAGGTGACGGCGAAGATCGGGGCCCTCGACGGCGAGCGGGTGCGCATCGACCTCACGGTCGTCTTCGGCGGGCAGACCGTGCTCGGGCGCGCGCAGGTGCAGGTGGATCTGGCGCCGTGACGGCATCCCTCGCCGAGCTCACGACCCTGCGGGTGGGCGGACCGGCGGCGCGCCTGCTCGAGCCGACCACCGAGCTGGAACTCGTCCAGGCGGCTCAGGAGGCGTGGCGCGACGACGAGTGGTTCGTGCTCGGGGGCGGCTCGAACGTCGTCGTGGCCGACGAGGGCTTCGACGGCACCGTGATCCGGGTCGGCACGCGGGGCGTCCGCCGGATCGACGGGGCACCCGAGGGCCGGGTGCGGGTGCGGGCGCAGGCCGGCGAGCCGTGGGACGCCCTCGTCCAGCTCGCCCAGCACAACGGCTGGGCCGGTCTCGAAGCGCTCTCCGGCATCCCCGGCTCCACCGGCGCCGCTCCGATCCAGAACATCGGCGCGTACGGACAGGAGGTGGCGCAGACCCTCGCCGCCGTCGACCTCCTCGACGGGGCGACTGGGCACCGCGTCCGCGTGCCGGCATCCGATCTGCAGCTGGGCTACCGCACCAGCGCCCTCAAACAGGGCCGCGTCGCCGTAGTGATCGCGGTCGAGTTCGATCTCGTGGAGACGACGGCCCGCCACAAGCTCTCTGCTCCCATCCGGTACCCGCAACTCGCCGCCGCACTCGAGGTAGCGGTGGGCGAGCGCGCGCCGCTCGGTGCCGTGCGTGAGGCCGTGCTCGCGCTGCGCACGTCGAAGGGCATGGTGCTCGACCCGGCCGACCCCGACTCGGTGAGCGCCGGGTCGTTCTTCACGAACCCGATCGTCGACGAGAACGTGGCCCGCGGGCTCCCACGCGACCTGCCACGCTGGCCGGTGGAGCCCGAGGAGCCGCCCCAGGTGCTCCCCGCCGGGTCCGAGCCGGAGCCGCGCCGGCATCCGCAGTCCTACTCCGTGAAGCTCAGCGCGGCGTGGCTGATCGAGCGCGCGGGCATCGGCCGGGGGTTCGCTCTCCCCGGCTCCCGCGCGGGCACCTCGTCGAAGCACACACTGGCCATCGTGAATCGCGGGGGCGCCACGGCTCTCGAGATCGCCCAACTCGCCGCCTTCATCCAGACCCGGGTGGCCTCGCAGTTCGGCATCGCACTGCACCCCGAGCCCGCTTTCGTCGGTTTCGAGGTCTGACCCCGTCCGCCGCCGGGTCGCGCGCGGGAAGCGACCGATGGCAGGAAGGGTCCCCCGGGGAACCGCGCCCTCCCGGGACGCGGAGGGTCAGGCGAAGAACCGGGTGAGGCGGTCGACGCCCTCCGCGAGCTGCTCGTCGCCCAGCGCGTAGCTGAAGCGCAGGAATCCGGAGGGGCCGAACGCCTCGCCGGGCACCGGGGCAACCTCCGCCTTCTCCAGCAGCAGGTCGGCGAGCTCCAGCGTCGAGGCGACGTGCGTGCCGTGCCACGAGCGCCCGAGCAGCGCCGACACGTCCGGGTAGACGTAGAACGCGCCCTGCGGCACGGGGGTCGCGAAGCCGGGGATGCCGTTCAGCCCTGCCACGATCGCCCGCCTCCGCCGGTCGAAGGCTCGGCGCATCCGCTCGACCTCGTCCTGCGGTCCTGTCAGCGCGGCGATAGCCGCGCGCTGCGACACGTTCGCGACGTTCCCGGTCGCGTGCGACTGCATGTTCGCGGCGGCGGCGATCGCATCCGCCGGACCGACGATCCAGCCGACCCGCCAGCCGGTCATCGCGTAGGTCTTCGCGACACCGTTCACGAGCAGGGTGCGTTCGGCCAGGGCGGGGACCGCCGCGACGATCGACACCGCCTCGACTCCGTCGTAGGTCAGGTTCTGGTAGATCTCGTCAGCCACCACCCACAGCCCGTGCGCGTCGGCCCACTCGCCGATCGCGCGCACCTGCTCGGGGGAGTGCACCGCGCCCGTCGGGTTCGAGGGCGAGACGAAGAGCAACACCTTCGTGCGGGGGGTGCGGGCCGCCTCCAGCTGCTCGACGGTCACCAGGTAGCCCTGATCGGCACCCGCGAGCACCTCCACCGGAACGCCTCCCGCCAGGCGGATCGCCTCGGGGTAGGTCGTCCAGTACGGCGTCGGCACGATGACCTCGTCGCCGGGGTCGAGGAGGGTTGCGAAGGCCTGGAACACGCCCTGCTTGCCGCCGTTGGTGACCAGCACCCGGCCGGGACCGACGTCGAGTCCGGAGTCGCGGAGGGTCTTCGAGGCGATCGCCTCGCGCAGCTCCGGCAGGCCAGCGACGGCGGAGTAGCGGTGGTTCCGCGGATCCCGCACCGCCTCCGCTGCGGCCTCGACGACGTGTGCCGGAGTAGGGAAGTCCGGCTCGCCGGCGGCGAAGCCGATCACGGGCCGACCCGCGGCCTTCATCGCCTTCGCCTTCGCGTCGACCTTGAGGGTGGCGGATTCGGCGATCGCGCCGATCCGCTCGGAGATGCGTGCCACGGCGTCAGCCTAGGACGCCGGCAGGGGAGAGCCCGGTGCGACGACGGGTCGACTCACCGTCGTCGCACCGGGCGGGGGACGGGGCGGCGCTCGACCCGAGCGAGCGCCGCCCCGCGATGGCTACCCGGCGCGCGTCGCCGTTCCCCTGAGCGACGGACGCCGCAGGTAGCCATGCCGCACCAGGTACACCCCCGTGACACCCAGTGCGACGACGAGGATCAGGAGGATCCCGATCCCGATTCCGGTGGTCGCCAGCCTGCCGA
Organism: Micrococcales bacterium; assembly: GCA_016212425.1. GTDB lineage: Bacteria > Actinomycetota > Actinomycetes > Actinomycetales > Microbacteriaceae > Schumannella. The sequence goes on from JACRGJ010000015.1 coordinate 22,394, forward strand.
AGCCGCCCGCGGTGAGTGCGGCGGGGGTGACGCCGCCGTGGGATCCCGTGCCGGCGCTCCCCGGATCGCCCGTTCCCGGCCCTCCGGACCCCGGCCCTCCGCTGCCGGGCCCTCCGGTGCCGGGCCCTCCGGTGCCGGGTCCGCCGGTGCCGGGTCCGCCTGTGCCGGGTCCGTCACCCGCGACGCTGGCGGTCGCGAGTCGCAGGTCGGCGGCGGAGGCCCCCGCGATCGGCAGCACGCGAACGCGGAGCGCCGTCTGGGAGAACATGCCGCCCGAGTTCCCCTGATCGTTCGCCGTGACCGACACGGCATCCGTCAGCGCACTGGAGACCGAACCCGGATCGCTGAGCAGGCCGGCGACGGCGGGCTGCACGAACCCGGACTGGAGGGCGGAGGCGAAGCGCGCCACGCTGCCGTCGCCGTCGAGGAGACCATCGGCCAGGGTCGAGCCGATCCCGCCGACCAGGCTCTGCACGTCGACTCCGACACCCGGCGTGCCGAGAAGGGTCAGCCGTGCCGTTGCGGAGGTGGCGGCGCCGCGGCTGAGTCCGCCGACGGTTCCCGCGATGTCCACCGCGAGTGTGGTCGGCAGAGCCGGGCGCGGAGTGCTGACCGCGCGGCAGAGGACGCCGCCGACGATGCCCGTGGCCCCGGATGCGACGCCTGACCCTCCGGCGACTCCGGCGCCGGCGGAGGTGCCGCCGACCGCGCCGCCGAGCGATCCGAGCCCACCCACGACGCCGCCGACGACGCCGCCGAGTCCGGATCCGGATCCCGCGCCGGTGCCGGCCGACGCGCCCGCGCTGGCCCCCGCCGACCCGCCGGTGCTGGACCCCGTCGGCGCTGCGTCGCACACAGTGCTGAGCACCGGCGCCTGCGCCGAGCTGGCCGTCACGTCGGCGTGCACGGTCACTGACGCCTGCAGGATCTGCGCGCGCAACCGAGCGACCAGCTGGTCGGCGATCGTCGAGAGGGTGCTCGTGACACTCAGCAGCGCCGGCCGCACGGCCGCGTCGCTGAGGAGCTCGGTGCCGGGCCGGAGGGAATTGATCCGCCCGCCGACGAGCTTCGCCAGGTCGAGGTCGATCGTTCCGGCCTGCAGGTCGAACGACACGGCGCCGGTCCCGTACCGGGTGTCGAGAAGCGATTGCAGGAGCTGGTTCGGATCCGTGTCGATGCTGACGGTCACGTGCGCCCCCGCTCCCAGCGTGTTCAGCAACGGGTTGATGCGGGCGAGGCGAGCGGCCATCTCGCGGGAGATCGTGCCGCTCGGCCCGCTGAGCCGGGAGAGGTCGCCGCGCACCGCATCCAGCGCCGCGCGCACCCGACCCGAGGCGTCCGCGATGGCGGGACTCGTGACCCGCAGCCGGGCGTCGGCGATGGAGTACTGGCCGGTGGCCGCTCCCGCGGACGCCGTCGCCTGCGCCGCGAGCGCCTTCACCGCGAGGTCTAGGTCGGCGACCTGAGCGGTGAAGCGGGGGCCCAGCAGGGAGCCGAGATCGACGGAGGCATCGCCGGAACCGCCGGCGACGTCCTTCCCGACGGTGATGCCGCCCTGGTCGGTGATCGCGCCGGTGGCGGCGCGTGCCGATCCGTCGGCCTTCGCCTGGGCGTACTGGCCCGCCGCTCCCCACTGGAGGACGCGGCCGAGATCGACGGTGACCGGTGCGCCCGACCCGACGGTCACCGAGCGCAGCGCTTCGGCGCTGAGCGGATTCGAGCGCGTGCTCGTCGGGTCGGACCCGCCGCTGCGGGCTTCCGCGCTGCGCAGCGCGAGGACCGCGCCGAGGTCGGAGCCGAGCACCGACCCGCCGACGAACTGCGCCCTGGCTTGTGCGCCCTGCGACGCCGCGGTGGCGGAAGGAAGTCCCGCGAGGGCGAGGCTGCTGCCCAGGACGGTGATCGCCCCGGCCGCAAGAGCGCGACGGAGCAGGGGCGACGAGGTGCTGTGGGTGACTCGGCGTCCTGCGGACGGCCGGGGTCGTGCGGAGATCACGATATGACTGCCTTTCGGTTCGGCGAACCAAAGGCCTGAGGTCGACGTTGACCCTCAACTCGGGATATTGAGGTGCGGACTGAGGACGACAGCCTTCACGCTCGTATTCGGTTGGGTGACGAGGCGTCTGTCTCGTCACAGGGAGAGACCGGTCTGTGCGCTCCCTATGAACGGGGAAATCTCGACAAGCTCGCGAAGCCGATGCCGTACACTCGATCCGGTCGGCTTCGGTCGTCATCCTTCGTCATGCCCTGGCTGCGGTCGGGACGGATCGACGGATGCCGGAGCGGCATAGGGCGGTGGCTCAATTGGTAGAGCAGCGGTCTCCAAAACCGCAGGTTGCAGGTTCGAGTCCTGTCCGCCCTGCGATCTTCGGCACCGCGGTGCCGGGGAGGTCCGGTGGAAGGGAAATTCATGGCACGGATCGTCGACGAGCCCAGTGAGGACGTCGTCGCGACAGCACGGAGGGACCGCGCCGAGCGTCGCGGGCCCTTCAGTCCCGTCGTCCTCTTCCTCCGACAGGTGGTCGCCGAGCTGCGGAAGGTCGTCACCCCCACCCGGCGGGAGCTGCTGAGCTACACCGCGGTGGTGCTCGGGTTCGTGATCGTCATGATGGCCCTGGTGACCGGCCTCGATTACGGCTTCGGCGCCCTCGTCTCCGTGGTCTTCGGAGACGGCTCGCTCAGTGGCGTCACCGGCTGACCGCCGCATCCGCCGCATCCCCCTTCTACGTCTGGAGTACCCCCGTGTCTGACCGCGACATCGACCTCGCGACCGCCGCCGAGCAGTCCTCGGAGGAGGACGAGAACCAGGAAGGCGATTGGCTGGAGCGCGACGAGCGCTCGGTCGTGCCCAACGAGCAGCGCGCCATGCACATCGACCCCGAGAGCGACGAGGACATCGACGGCGAGGAGGGGGTCGCGATCGACGCGACCCTCGACGACGTCGCCGCCGCCGCCGACCCCGAAGCGGATGCCGCGGTGCAGGAGGCACTGGGAGCCACCGATACCGCGGACGCCGAGGCCGTGCTCGAGGCGACCCTGGACGAGGAGACGGAGGACGGCGAGTCCGACGCCGAGCTCGACGCGGACGAGATCGCACCCTACGAGGGATCCGACGACCAGCAGCACGACCTCGAAGACGGCCGCCGCTACGGCGACGAGGCCGAGCCCGACGCCCCGGCTGACGCGACCGACGCCCTTGCGGCGGAGCTGGAGGCGGCCGTCGAGACGGACGGCGACGCCGACTTCGACGCGCTGACGGCGGGTCTGCAGGACGGTGCGGATGCCGGTTCTGCTGCGGACGCAGAGCCTGCCGAGGACGCAGAGCCTGCCGAGGTCGACCCGTACGAGGAGTTCCGCGCGGAGCTGCGGGTCAAGCCGGGCAAGTGGTACGTCATCCACTCCTATGCGGGATTCGAGAAGCGGGTGAAGCAGAACATCGAGAGCCGTCGCTCTTCGATGGGCATGGAGGACTTCGTCTACGAGGTCCAGGTGCCGATGGAGGACGTCGTCGAGATCAAGAACGGGCAGCGCAAGCTCGTCACCCGGGTCCGCGTCCCCGGCTACGTGCTGGTGCGGATGGACCTCAACGAGGACAGCTGGTCGGTCGTGCGCCACACCCCCGGCGTCACCGGCTTCGTCGGCAACGCCCACAACCCCACTCCGTTGCGCTTCGAGGAGGCCTTCACGATGCTGAAGAGCCTCGTGCAGCCGGTGGATGTGCCGGCCGCGAAGGGCGGGACGGCCACGAAGGGCGGCGGCGCCGCGGCCCGCGTCATCCCGGCGGAGGTCGACTTCGAGATCGGCGAGACGATCACCATCAAGGAGGGCTCGTTCGCGGGCCTGCCGGGCACGATCAGCGAGATCAAGCCCGAGTCGGGTCGCCTCACGGTGCTCGTCTCGCTGTTCGAGCGCGAGACCCCGGTCGAGCTCACCTTCGATCAGGTGACCAAGCTCTAGTCCTCCTCTTCCTCCTTCCCCCTCGCCCAGAGGCCGCAACACGCCGCTACGCACCGCGCCGTAGCGGCGTGTTGCGGCCTCTCGAGGCGAGAGGGGGCCGGGGCTCGGGGGCGCGGGGGGCGGATGCCGCGGGGGCGGATGCCGGGGCGGGACGTCCGCTAGACTCCTTCGGTTGGCCCGCCGTACGCGTGCCGACGCATCCCACCCACCGCTTCCGGAATCCGTCCGGTTCGCGGGAGCGCGCCCGCCCGGGCGCACGACAGATTGGACAGCAATGGCACGCGCCAAGAAGGTGACGGGGCTGATCAAGCTCCAGATCAATGCGGGGGCCGCGAACCCCGCCCCGCCGATCGGACCGGCTCTCGGTCAGCACGGCGTCAACATCATGGAGTTCTGCAAGGCGTACAACGCCGCGACGGAGTCGCAGCGCGGCAACGTCATCCCGGTCGAGATCACCGTCTACGAGGACCGCTCGTTCACGTTCATCCTCAAGACCCCGCCGGCGGCGGAGCTCATCAAGAAGGCCGCGGGGATTCAGAAGGGCTCCCCGACCCCGCACACGACCAAGGTCGCCCGGCTCACCCGGGAGCAGGTGCGCCAGATCGCCGAGCAGAAGCAGAGCGACCTCAACGCCAACGACATCGAGGCGGCGTCGAAGATCATCGCGGGCACCGCCCGCTCCATGGGCATCACGGTGGAGGCGTAATCATGGCCGTCAAGAGCAAGGCGTATCGCGCCGCCGCCGAGAAGATCGAGCCCGGGAAGTTCTACGGACCCACGGAGGCCGTCGGCGTCATCAAGGAGACCGGGTCGAAGAGGTTCGACTCGACCGTCGAGGTCGCCCTCAAGCTCGGTGTCGACTCGCGCAAGGCCGACCAGATGGTGCGCGGCACCGTGATCCTGCCGCACGGCACCGGCAAGACCGCCCGCGTCATCGTGTTCGCGAACGGACCCGCCGCCGAGGCGGCCCGCGCCGCGGGAGCGGATGAGGTGGGCGGTGCCGAGCTGATCGAGAAGGTCGCCGCGGGCTACACCAACTTCGACGCCGCGGTCGCGACCCCCGACATGATGGGCCAGGTCGGCCGACTGGGCAAGGTGCTCGGGCCGCGCGGCCTGATGCCGAACCCGAAGACCGGAACCGTGACCCCGGATGCGGCCAAGGCCGTCTCCGACATCAAGGGCGGCAAGATCGAGTTTCGTGTCGACAAGCACAACAACGTGCACTTCGTGATCGGCAAGGCCGGCTTCACCGCCGACCAGCTCAGCGAGAACTTCACCGCCGCGCTCGACGAGATCCAGCGGCTGAAGCCGTCCTCGTCCAAGGGCCGCTACATCCAGAAGGGCACGTTGTCGACCACCTTCGGTCCGGGCGTGCCGCTGGATGTCGCCGTCCTATAAGGCGCGCACCGCATCCGGAGGGCCCCCGCGCACGTCGCGGGGGCCCTCCGCCGTTCCCGCCGGGTGCGCAGCGTCCGAACGGCCCCGATCTCCCGCGACGCCCGCTATCTCCGCTGTTCGTGCCGACAACAGCTGTTGTCGGCACCCGTCGGTCGCGCCTCGCGCACGCGCCACCCCGCGCGCGCGACCTCGTGCCCGCGCCACCCCCAGCCCACGACCTCGCGCCCTCGCGCCCCTCGGATCGGGGCGACTCCCGCGGCTTGCGGCTCAGGAGTCGAAGCCCAGGCCCGCGGCGTCGAGGGTGCGAAGGAGGGGACCGCGGCGTCCGCCGTCGTGGTCGGCGCGGTTCAGCGCCGCGCGGGTCGCCTGGATGCCCGCCCACGCCGCCGGCTCGGGCGGGAATGGAAGAGGGCGCTCGCGCACCATCCGCAGCTGCGTCCGCTCCGTCGGCTCTCCGTCGAGGAGGTCGAGCACCGTCTCCCCCGCGAAGCGGCTCACGCCGAGGCCGAGTCCGGTGAAGCCCGCCGCGTAGGCGACCCGGCCCTCCCGTGCGGTGCCGAAGAACGCGCTGAAACGGGTCGAGGTATCGATGACCCCCGCCCAGCGGTGCGTGAAGCGCAGACCCTCGAGCTGCGGGAAGGTGGTGAAGAAGTGCCGCGCGAGGGTGCGGAACGACTGCGGCCGGTTCTCGTAGGACGAGCGGATGCGGCCGCCGTAGTGGTACACGGCGTCGTAGCCGCCGAAGACGATGCGGTCGTCGGCGGTGAGCCGGTAGTAGTGGAACTGGTTGGCCAGATCGCCGATGCCCTGCCGGTTCCGCCAGCCCACCTGCTCCAGCTGCGGGGGCGAGAGCGGCTCGGTGGCGAGCACGTAGTCGTAGACCGGCACGGTCAGGAGGCGCGTCCGGCGCAGCAGCGGCGGGTAGACGCCGGTCGCCAGAGCGACGTGCTGGGTGCGGATGCGGCCCGACTCGGTGATGACCTCGAGTCCCGCCCCGGAATCGAGCAGGCTCCGCGCCGGCGACTGCTCGTAGAGCTGCACCCCCAGGTTCTCGGCCACCCGCGCGAGCTCCGCGCAGAGCCGGCCCGGGTTGAGGAGCGCCACGTCGCGCCGTCGCCAGGTCGCGCCGAGGTAGCTCGGGGAGGCGACCTCCGCCTGCACCCCGGCGGCATCCAGCAGCACGGCATCCGGCCACGACCCGTCCGCACGCCGCGGCTCGCCCTCGAGCCAGTCGAGCTGGTGGGGCTCGGTCGCGACGTCGAGCTCTCCGGTGCGCTCCCACTCGCACGCCAGCCCCAGCTCCTCGACGTCGCGCTCCATCGCCGCGAGGTTCGCGCGGCCGAGCCGTTCGAGCGTCGAGTACTCCTCCGGCCAGCGTGCTCGGCCGTTCGCCTCGCCGTGGGTGAGGCTCGCATCCACGAAGCCGCCGTTACGTCCGGATGCCGCCCAGCCGATCCGCCGCGCCTCCACGAGCGCGACGCTGCGGCTCGGGTCGCGGTGCTTCGCGAGCACCGCGGTCCACAGCCCGAGCAGACCGCCGCCGACGATCGCGAGATCGACGCTCACGTCGCCCACGAGCTTCCGCCGCGGATGCCGGTGCGGCAGGTCGTCGATCCAGAACACCGACTGGCGCGTCTCGGCGAGGGCGTGCTCGACGACCGACTCGGCGGGTGGGTACCGCTCGAACACCGTCGTGCCCATGCTCCGACCCTAGGGCGTGCCGAGGGCTCGCTACGCTCGCCCGGTGACCCCCGTCATCCGCTCCGGCCGCCCCGACGAGGCGGACGCGGTGCACGAGCTCGCCGCGGCGACCTTCCCTCTCGCCTGCCCGCCCGGGACGACCGAGGCGGACATCGCCGCATTCGTGGCCGAGCACCTGAGCGCCGAGCGTGTCGCGGGCTACCTCGCCGACCCGCAGCGCCGCATCCTGGTGGCGGAACGGGACGGGCTGCTGCTCGGCTACACGATGCTCGTGCTGGCCGACCCGGCCGATCCGGAGGTCGCGGCGGCGGTGACCACCCGACCCACCGCCGAACTCAGCAAGTGCTACCTCCGCCCCGACGCGCACGGCGGGGGGCTCGCGGCGGCTCTGGTGGAGGCGACGGTCGAGGAGGCGGCTCGCGCCGGAGCGGTGAGCGTCTGGCTCGGCGTGAATCAGCGCAACGCGCGCGCGAATCGGTTCTACGAGAAGAGCGGCTTCGCGGTGGTGGGCACGAAGCACTTCCGAGTCGGCGCGCACCTGCACGACGACTTCACCCGAGAGCGGATGCTGCGGGCGTAGCCCCTGCTCGCCCGTGCGCCTCCGCGGCGGCGGGTGCGGCGACCAGCGCGGGCCGCACGGCGACAGCGCGGCCGACGAGGCGGTCGACCGCCTCCGCCGAGAGCGCCTCGTCGAGCGCGAGCCGCACGGCCCCGAGCACGCCCGCGGTCTGCCCGGTGCGGCTCGACACGATCTCCAGGTGCTCCGTCGCGAGCGGGGTCGCCCGGCGGTAGACGATCTCGCGGATGCCGGCCAGCAGCACGTCCCCCGCCTCCGCCAGCTGCCCGCCGAGCACGACGACCGAGGGATTCAGGAGGCTGACGACGCTCGCGAGCACCGCGCCGATCGACCGGCCCGCCTCGCGGACGGCCGCGATCGCCTCCGGATCCTGCGCCTGCACGAGCTCGGCGATCTGCGAGCCCGACTCGAGCCCGAGCGCCCGGATGAGGACGGGAGCGCTCGCGATCGCCTCCAGGCATCCGGTGTTGCCGCAGGTGCAGGGCACCTGCTCGGCCCCCGGCACGGCCAGGTGACCCAGATCGCCCGCAGCGCCGAGGGCGCCGCGCTGCAGCCGGCCGCCCGAGACGATCCCGGCGCCGATCCCGGTCGACACCTTCACGTAGACCAGGTCGGCGACCTCGGGCCGGGCGGCGTGCCGCTCCCCGATCGCCATGAGGTTCACGTCGTTGTCGACGAAGGCGGAGATGCCGGTCTCGCGTGCGATCCAGGCGGGTACATCGAAGCCGTCCCAGCCGGGCATGATCGGCGGGCGGCGGGCGCGGCCCGAGCTGTGCTCCACGGGGCCCGGCAGCCCGACGCCCACGGCCAGCACGTCCGCCCGCGACCTGCCTTGAGCGGTCAGCAGCTCGTCGAGCGCGTCGGCGGTGTCGGCGAGGGTCACCTCGGGACCCCGGGAGATCGCGCCCGTCCGCGTTGTCGTGCCGAGCATCCGCCCCCGCAGGTCGGCCAGGCCCACGGTCAGGTGACCGGCGCCGAGATCGGCGCCGGCGACGAGTCGGGATTCGGCGGCGAGCGAGAAGGTGATGGGCGGCCGGCCGCCGGTGGATATCGCTCGCGCGGCCGGGCCGATGAGACCGGCTCCGATCAGCTCGTCCAGCCGCAGGGCGATGGTCGAGCGTGCGAGCCCGCTGCGGGTGGCGATCGTCGCGCGGGTGGTCTCATCCTGCTCGCGGAACAGCTGCAGGAGAGCGCCGGCGGTCCAGCCGCTCCCGGCCGCGGGGGCGCCGCCGAACTCCGTGGTCACGTCACCACCTCCGTCCCGTCCGGAACACCTGTTCAGGATGCCACAACGGGGCCCCTTTTGGTTGACCGTCGACAAAAGGTGCCCTAGCGTCGAAGGAAGCGCTGGCCGGCCACTCCGGGGCGCGGCACCACCCATCAGGAGGTCCTCGTGCCCATCCCGCCTCTCGGACTGCAGCTCTACACGTTGCGCGACGCGCTCGCCGCCGACTACGACGGCACCCTGGCCCGGATCGCCCGGATCGGATTCGGCATCGTGGAGCCGTTCGACTTCGTGTCGCAGGCCGAGCAGCTCCGGGAGGGTCTGAGGGTGCACGGGCTCGAGGCGCGCAGCGCGCACCTCAATTTCCTCCGCGAGGGCACCGACCTCTCCGCCGCGTTCGCCGCCGCCGCCGAGCTCGGCATCTCCACGGTCATCGAGCCCTACGTCGACCCCGCGCGCTGGACCAGCGCCGCCGACATCCGCGCCACCGCGGATGCCCTGAATGCTGCGGCCCCGCTCGCGGCGGCGCACGGCATCCGCATCGGGTACCACAACCACTGGTTCGAGCTCGACGAGGTCGAGGGCAGCACCGGCATCGAGGTGCTCGCCGCCGCGCTGGACCCGGCGGTCGTGCTCGAGCTCGACACCTACTGGGCCGCCGCCGGCGGGCAGGACGTCCCGGCCCTGCTCGGCCGTCTTGGCGACCGGGTCCGCTTCCTGCACGTGAAGGACGGCCCCATCGAGCCGGATCCGGCGACGCAGACCGCCGTCGGGGAGGGCCGGATGCCGGTGTGGGAGATCCTCGCCGCGGCGCCGCAGGTGGAGGTCGGCGTTGTGGAGCTCGACGACTTCGCCGGCGACATGTGGTCGGCCGTCGAGAGCTCCTATCGATACCTCAGCACCGCGCAGAGCGGAGCGGGCGCCCGATGACCGGCTCCGGCCGGGTCGGTATCGGCGTCATCGGCGCCGGGGTCATCAGCATGGAGTACCTCGGCAACCTCACGAGTTTCCCCGACCTCCAGGTGCACGCCGTGGGCGACCTGTACCCCGAGGCCGCGGCCGCCCGCGCAGCGGAGTTCGGCATCGCGACCTCCGGCGGTCCCGAGGTCGTGCTCGAGCATCCGGACGTCGAGATCATCGTGAATCTGACGATCCCCGCCGCGCACGTCGAGATCGCCACGGCGGCCGTTCGCGCGGGCAAGCACGTCTGGAGCGAGAAGCCGTTCTCCCTCGACCGCGAGTCCGGCCGCGCCCTGCTCGCGGAGGCGGAGGCGGCGGGGCTGCGCCTCGGCTGCGCGCCGGACACCTTCCTCGGCGCGGGTCTGCAGACCGCTCGGCGGATGCTGGAGCGCGGGGACATCGGCGAGCCGCAGTCGGCACTCACCCTCATGCAGTCGCCGGGACCCGAGTCGTGGCATCCGAACCCCGCGTTCCTGTTCCAGGAGGGTGCGGGGCCGCTGTTCGACATCGGGCCCTACTACCTCACCGCGCTCGTGCAGTTCTTCGGGCCGATCGCCAGGGTCGGCGCGTTCGGTTCGCGGTCGCGGCTGCAGCGCACGATCGGCTCGGGGCCCAAGGCCGGCGAGGTCTTCGACGTGACCGTGCCGACGCATGTCAGTGCCATCGCCGAATTCGAGGCGGGGCCGTCGTCGCAGTCGATCTTCTCCTTCGACTCGCACTCGGGTCGGCCACCGCTGGTGGAGATCACGGGCACCGAGGGCGTGCTCTCGGTGCCCGATCCGAACACGTTCGCCGGCACGATCGGGGTGCGCACCGGATCGGACGAGGGCTGGCGCGAGGTGCCCGCGGTCGGCTCGACCGCGAGCCGCGGCTCGGGAGTGCTCGAGATGGCGCGCGCCATCCGGGCCGGTCGTCCGCACCGCGCCCCCGGTGAGCAGGCGTTCCACGTCGTCGACACCATGGTCTCGATCACCCAGTCGATCGAGGAGAAGCGCTTCGTGGACATCGAGTCGACGCTCGCGCAGCCCCCCGCCCTCCCCGAGGACTGGGACCCCGCCGCAGAGACGCTGTAGCGGATCCCGCGCATGACGACGATGTCCCGCCCGGTCACCCTCCCCGCCGCCGCGCACTCCGCCGAGGAGGCACCGGACCGACGCGCAGAGCCCTTGCGGGCAGGGATCCTCGGTGGCGGCTTCATGGGCGACGTGCACGGCCGGGCGATCCGCGCCGCGCGGTCCGTGGTGGCCGGACTCGCCTCCTCGACGCCGGAGAGCACCGCGGTCGCCGCGAGCCGGATCGGAGCCGAGCGCGCCCTGACGCCGGACGAGCTGCTCGCCGATCCGTCGATCGAGGTCGTGCACGTGTGCACGCCCAACGCGACGCATGCCGAGTACGCCGCCCGGGCGTTGGCCGCGGGGAAGCACGTGGTGTGCGAGAAGCCCATCGGCACCACGCTGGCGGAGGCGGAGCGGATGGCGGAGGCCGCCCGAGCATCCGGTCTCGTGACCGCCGTCCCCTTCGTGAACCGTTTCCATCCGCTCACCCGCGAGGCGCGCGACCGGCTCGCCGAGGATCCGGGTGCCGTCACCACGGTGCTCGGGAGCTACCTGCAGGACTGGCTGCTCGAGCAGGGCGACGACGACTGGCGCGTCGACGCCACGACCGGGGGCCCGTCCCGCGCGTTCGGGGACATCGGCTCGCATCTCGTCGATCTCCTCGAGTTCACGACGGGGGAGCGGATCGTGTCCCTCCGCGCGGTGACCGGACGCCTGCACGCGACACGGGCGGGGCGCGCGGTCGCCACGGAGGACACCGTCGCCGCCGTCATCACGCTCTCCGGTGGCGGGATCGGCACCCTCACCGTGTCGCAGGTCGCGCCGGGGCGGAAGAACGCGCTCGCCCTCGAGATCGCGAAGCCCACCGCCAGTTACCGCTTCGAGCAGGAGGACCCCGAGGTGCTCTGGGTCGGACGGCGCCGCGGCAGCGAGCTGCTGCTGCGCGATCCCGACCAGCTCCACGCCGACGGACGCCGGCTCAGCATCGTGCCCGCCGGGCACGCCCTCGGCTACCAGAACGCCTTCGACGCGTTCGTCGCCGACGCCTACGCCGTCATCCGCGGCGAGCAGCGCCCCGGCCTGCCGACGTTCGAGGACGGGCTCCGGGCCGCGCGGGTGACGGATGCCGTGCTCGCCTCCGCCCGCGAGGCGCGGGACGTCCCCATCCCCTGACCGTCTCTCGGAAGGAACGACCATGGCCACGCATCCGGTCACCCTGTTCACCGGCCAGTGGGCCGATCTCAGCCTCGACGAGGTCGCCCGCCACGCCGCCGAGTGGGGCTATGACGGCCTCGAGGTGGCCTGCTCGGGCGAGCACCTGGACGTCTGGCGCGCCGCCGAGGACGAGGACTACCTCGCCGAGCGGCGCGCGATCCTCGACCGGCACGGCCTGCAGCTCTGGGCGATCTCGGCGCATCTGACCGGGCAGGCGGTGTGCGACGATCCGATCGACTTCCGCCACCGGGCGATCCTGCGCTCCAAGGTGTGGGGCGACGGAGAGGCCGAGGGGGTCCGGCAGCGGGCGGCGCAGGAGCTGAAGCTCACGGCGAAGGTGGCCAGGAAGCTCGGCGTCGACACGGTCGTCGGCTTCACCGGATCGAAGATCTGGCCCTACGTCGCGATGTTCCCCCCGGTGCCGGGGGAGGTGATCGAGTCGGGGTATCAGGACTTCGCGGACCGGTGGAACCCGATCCTCGACGTGTTCGACGGCGAGGGCGTGCGCTTCGCCCACGAGGTGCACCCCTCCGAGATCGCTTACGACTACTGGAGCTCGGTGCGCGCCCTGGAGGCGATCGACCACCGCGGCGCATTCGGCTTCAACTGGGATCCCTCGCACATGATGTGGCAGGGCATCGACCCGGTCGCCTTCATCGTGGAGTTCGCCGACCGCATCTACCACGTCGACTGCAAGGACACCCGGCTCCGGCCCCAGACGGGTCGCGCCGGCATCCTGGGCTCGCACCTGCCCTGGGGCGACCCGCGCCGCGGCTGGGACTTCGTCTCCACCGGGCATGGCGACGTGCCGTGGGAGGACTCCTTCCGCGCGCTCCGGTCGATCGGCTACGCCGGCCCGATCTCGGTCGAGTGGGAGGACGCCGGGATGGACCGCCTCCACGGCGCGGCGGAGGCGGTCGGCTTCGTCCGCTCGCTGCTCTGGGAGCTGCCCACGGCCTCCTTCGACGCCGCCTTCAGCGCCCAGGACTAGCCCCCCCCGCCCCCCGCGCCCGGCGCGGATGAGCGCCGAGCGTGCCCGTTCGCCACCGAGCGGCGCGGGCTGCGCGCTTCGCTCGCGGGCGAACGGGCACGCTCGAGGGGATCCGGGCGCGGGGCGGTCAGCCCTCGTGCACCTTCAGCACGAGCTTCCCGCGGGTGTGGCCCGACTCGAGCAGCTCGTGCACCCGCGGCGCCTCCTCGAGGTCGTAGACGCCATCGACGTAGACCCGCACCGACCCCGACTCGAGCAGGCGCGAGATGACGGCGAGGGTCGCACCGTCGGGGGCGACCCGATAGCCGGTCGCGCGGACCCCGGCGGCCTCGGCCTCCCGGCGCATGGTCGGCCAACTGCCCGTCGGGGCGTTGACGATGAGGCCGCCCGGTCGCAGCACGGCGAGCGAGCGGCTCGCCGTGTCGTCGCGCACGTTGCCGATCAGGTCGATGACGACGTCGACATCCGATACGACGTCCTCGAATCGGGTCGCGCTGTGATCGATCACCTCCGAGGCTCCCAGGTCCCGCAGCCAGCCGATGTTGCGACTGGACCCGGTGACGATCACGTGCGCACCGAAGTAGGCGGCGAATTGCACCGCGAGGTGCCCGACGCCGCCCGCGCCCGCGTGGATCAGCATCCGTTGCCCCTCGTGCGCCTTCGCCGTCTCGACCACCATCCCCCAGGCGGTGAGAGCCGCCAGCGGCACCGCGGCGGCCTCGACGTGCGAGAGCGTCGAGGGCTTGCGGATGACGCTGAGCTCGGTCACCGACAGGTACTCGGCGTAGGCGCCGCTCATCCGCGGCACCATCCCCATGCCGTACACCTCAGTGCCCGGCTGCAACGCGTGCGCCTCGTAGGGCGCTTCGACGACGATGCCGCTGAAGTCGTTCCCGAGGATCGCCGGGAAGCGGTCGATCGCCGCGAAAGCCCCCTGACCGGCACGGGTCTTCGCGTCGACCGGGTTCACGCCGGCGGCGATCACCTTGACGAGCAGTTCCGCGTTCGCGCGCACCGGCATCGGCACCCGCGTCATCCGCAGCACCTCGGGGCCGCCCGCCTCGGCGATCGCCATCGCGCGCATGGTGGTCACCCTCGCCCCGGTCACGGTCCCAGTGAAGCGGGGGTGTGAGTCGTCGGTGTTTCGGTCGCGTGACCGCGATGGAAAACCGGATCGCGCCCTCGCTACGATGCGCGGAGGGGCCGCGTGGGCGCGGGTCGGGGCGGACAGCGGAGGGAGCACCGTGCGCATCCTCTTCGTCGTGCTGCGGTCGGCAGGAGCCGTCGCGATCCTGGCGGCGATCGTCGGGCAGCTGATCACCACATCCGCGTTCTGGGACAGCCGCGGCATCACCGATCACACGATCCTCTTCGTCAACTTCTTCAGCTTCTTCACGATCGACTCCAACGTGCTCGCCGTGGTCGTCCTCGCCGTCGGGGCGGTGGTGCTCCTGCGCGGCGGGGTCGAGCCGCGACTCTTCGGCACCGTTCGTGCCGCGGTCACGGCCTACATGGCCGTCACCGGGATCGTCTACAACCTGCTCCTGCGCGGGGTGAACGTCTCCGAGGGGCTCGTGCTGCCCTGGTCCAACGAGGTGCTGCACGTCGTGGGTCCCCTGCTCGTCGTGGGCGACTGGCTGTTCGCCCCCGGCCGGGCACCCCTGGACTGGCGGCGGATCCGCGTGATCCTGGCCTTCCCGATCGTGTGGGCCGCCTACACGCTGCTCCGAGGCCCCTTCGCGCCCGATCCGCTGGCCGGCGCCACCACCTGGTACCCCTACCCGTTCCTGAATCCGGCTCTCGCGCCCACGGGGTACGCCTCGGTCGCGCTCTACGTGCTGCTGATCGCCGCGATCATCGGCCTCGCGGGGGCCGGGGTCATCTGGGTCTCCCGACGCCCCGCGCGCCCGGTCGTCCCGTCCACACCATGACGCCGACGCGGTGAGAGCACGCGACCGCGCCATGTCGGGGATCGGCTGCGCCGCCACCGCATCCGCTCTCGTCATCATCTGGATCGCGCGACTCTCGGTGCCGCGGGAGCTGTACGTCAGCGGGCTGGGCGCCATCGGGATGCCTACGGCCGGCGCTTTCCGGAACGCCCTCCTCCTGCTCGTCGCCGGGGCGGCGCTCATCGCGTGGGCCTGCCGCGCGCTGCGCAGCCGGGCCCCGGTCCTCCGGCTCTGGACCCCCTCCGCCGCCCTCGGGGTCGCCTGCGCCCTGTTCCTCGTCGACGCGCAGGTGCCCTGCACCCCCGGATGCCCCGTGCCGCTCGGCGCCACCTTCACCCTCCAGGACTTCGTGCACACCCTCGCGGCGGTCCTCGCGTTCGCCGCCGCCTCGGTCGCCATGCTGCAGTGCGCCACGGCGGTGGGTCACCCCGCGCTGCGGAGGGCGTCGCTGGCGTCGGCGATCGCCGTGGCCGCGATCTCGTCGGCCGGCGGGCTCCTGTCGGTCGTCGGATGGCGCACCGACATCGGGTCGCGGCTCGAGCTGACCGCCACCACCGTGGGCATCAGCTGGATCGCCGCCCTCGGAGCCGCCGTCGTGCTCGGTCGACTCGACCCGCTACCGGCGCATCAGCACGAGCAGCCGGTCGGCGAGGTCGACGAGCCGGTGGATCTCGTTCTCGTCCCGGTCGACCCAGCGGCACTCGGGCTCCACGTCGACGGGGATGAAGTCCCGGTGCCGCTCCCAGACGACCAGCGTCCGCTCGGCGCCGAACACGTACTGCTGCCACCACACCTGCCGCAGGTACGAGCGGGGGATACCGCGCCACCGTGACACCGTCGTCTTGATCTCGCACAGCTCGAGGACGCCGTCGCGCTCACGGAGACCGTCCGGGGTGGCCAGGTGCAGGGGGTTGCCCTCCGCGTGCACGAGCGCGGTGGAGTGCCGCATCCCGTAGACCCGATTCGCCCAGCGCCCGATCTCCGGCTCCCGGACCCGACCGTGCTCGGTGAACGCGTTCCCCCCGAATCCGGTGCCGAGCAGCTTCTCGAGCGAGATCCCCTTCAGCACCGTCGCGCTCGACATGCGCGCCACATCCGTCGCGGTCACCCCGCGGGCGCGGGCTCTGAGCCAGCCGAGGCGATCGTCGGAGTGGGCGACGATCCGCTGCCGCCACGGCAGGGGCGGCTCATCCCACAGGGAGAGCATCGGCTGCGCGCGGGTCACCCCTCCATCTTCGCGGCGACCGGCGACGCTCGCCGACGCGGCGCGCGTCGCGGGTGTGAGGATGGGTGAATGAGACTTCTCGTCACCGGAGCCAGCGGCAAGCTCGGATCGGTCGTCGCGGCGGAGCTCGCCGCCGCCGGCCACGACGTGCTGCGGATCGACCAATCCGGAGCGCGCTCCGCGGACTTCGTGCAGGTGGACCTGACCGACTACGGGCAGGTGGCCGATGCGATGCACGGCGTCGACGACCGGGCGTCGGGCTTCGACGCGGTCGTGCACCTGGCGGCGCTGCCCTCCGGCGGACTCGCCCCCGACTCGGCGACCTTCCACAACAACATGAACGCCACCTTCAACGTGTTCCAGGCCGCCCGCCGCGCCGGGATCGACCGCATCGTCTATGCGTCCAGCGAGACGCTGCTCGGCATCCCGTTCGAGACGCCGCCGCCCTACCTCCCCGTCGACGAGGAGTACCCGACTCGGCCCGAGAGCATGTACTCGCTCGTCAAGCACCTCGAGGAGGAGCTCGCGCGGAAGCTGGTGCGCTGGAACCCGCAGCTCAGCATCACCGGTCTCCGATTCTCGAATGTGATGGTGCCTGCCGACTACGCCGGCTTCGCGGCGTGGCAGGACGATCCGGCCGCCCGCCGGTGGAACCTCTGGGGATACATCGACGCGCGCGACGCAGCGCAGGCGATCGGGCTGGCGCTGGAGCATTCCGCTGCGGGCTTCGAGACGTACGTGATCGCGAATGCCGACACGGTGATGGAGCGGCCGAGCGCCGAGCTCGCCGCCGCCGTGTTCCCGGAGGTCGAGCTGCGGCATCCGCTCGAGGGTCGCGAGAGCCTGCTCTCCATCGAGAAGGCGAAGCGGATGCTGGGCTACGCGCCCCGGCACTCCTGGCGCGACGGCGCCTGAGCCCCACGGGTCGAGCGCACCTGACCAGGCAGGTCGAGCGCGACATCAGGGCGGATGCGCGCGGTCTCGTTGCGGTGAGCTCGGCGTCGGCTGGCGGGAAGGTGCGCGGATCGGCTAGCCTGGGCGCAACCGAAGACCGCCGGTCTTCGTCGTGCCCGCTATGCGGGGGCGACGAACGAAGTCTCTGCTGGAGAGTCCTGCGCAGGTGTGCGAACCAGCGTCATCCGTGACGAGGAGCTCCGTGCGCGTGCGCCGGGGCTTCTTCTGTCGGAGCGGATGATCCCACCGGATCGTGGCGGTGCGTCGTTCGGGGAGACCTACGACAAGGAGCGCCATGGCGAACAAGGAGGCGACGGTCGCCGAGCTCACGGAGAACTTCCGTGACTCGAACGCCGCCCTGCTGACCGAGTACCGCGGGCTCACGGTGGCGCAGCTGAAGAGGCTGCGCAGCGACATCCGCGAGCACGCGACCTATGCCGTGGTGAAGAACACGCTCACCAAGATCGCCGCCAACCAGGCGGGCATCTCGTCCTTCGACGAGGAGCTCGCCGGGCCGTCGGCGATCGCATTCGTGCACGGCGACACCGTCGCTGTGGCGAAGGCACTGCGTGACTTCGCCAAGGACAACCCCGCGCTCGTGGTCAAGGGGGGCTATTTCGATGGCGCCCCGCTGACCGCGGCCGAGCTGACCAAGCTCGCCGACCTCGAGTCCCGGGAGGTGCTGCTGGCCCGCCTGGCTGGTGCCTTCATGGCCCCGCTGTTCGGTGCGGCATCCCTCATCCAGGCTCCGCTCTCGAAGACCGTCCGCACGGTCGACGCGCTGCGGGCCAAGCAGGAGGAGGCGGCTTAGTCGCCGCCCCCGAGAACACAGACCGGAAACAAGGAGATAGACATGGCCAAGCTCACCACCGACGAGCTGCTCGACGCGTTCAAGGAGCTCTCGCTCATCGAGCTGAGCGACTTCGTCAAGAAGTTCGAGGAGACCTTCGAGGTCACCGCCGCCGCGCCCGTCGCGGTCGCCGCCCCCGCCGCCGGCGGTGCCGGCGCCGCACCCGAGGAGGAGGAGGAGAAGGATTCCTTCGACGTCGTCCTCGAGGCCGCGGGTGGCACCAAGATCCAGGTGATCAAGGAGGTGCGCACCCTCACCAGCCTCGGCCTCTCGGAGGCCAAGGCGCTGGTCGACGGCGCGCCGTCCACCGTCCTGGAGGGTGCCAACAAGGAGAACGCCGAGAAGGCGAAGGCCGCGCTCGAGGGCGCCGGCGCCACCGTCACCCTCAAGTGACGACGGTTCTCTAGACCTCGGGAACGGGGCGCTCCGCTGCGGCGGGGCGCCCCGTTCCGCGTCTCCGGCCAGCGGCCGCGCGACCGATGAGCAGGATCTCGCGCGACCTGATCGAACGCTGTTGCGTTCATGGCGCGCGTCCCTCACAATGGGGACGTCCCCGCGTCCCCCACGTGAGGGACACCGGTCGTCCCCCCACGTCCGGACAACCCGAATCACCGCACGACCCCGCGTGCCGTCGATCCGCCGCTCCCACGGCGAGATCTCTGTCACGAGCCCGAGGTCGCGCGCGTCCCGAACAGAGAGCTACCCCCGAATGCGCTCGCTCCTCCGCACCATCCTCACGCGCGTCGCGTCCCGTCGCGCTGATCTCCGGACAACGAACATCCCCCGCCGGCTCCTCGCCGGCGTAGCCGGGACAGCCGCCACGACGTTGGCCGCGAGCGCACTGCTCGTCACGGCCGGCGCCGGGCCGGCATCCGCCGCCGATGTCACCAGCACGGCGCCCACCTCCCCTTCCGCTCCCTACGTCCTGGTCCTGTGGCAGGGCGGGCCGGGCCAGCAATGGCCATCCGGGGGCCAACGGCTGGTGACGAGCGTCGCGACCGCCTCGACGGACGTGCGTCAGCTCGATGCACAGGCGACCGCCTGCGGCATCACCTATCAGGCCGACCTCTACGTCAATGACCAGACCACCCAGAGCCTGATCGCCGGCGGCAAGCTGCTCGGGCCCTCCAACCCGGCGGAGTCGTGGCCGGGCGGGCAGTATCGGGCGTCCTACTCGAATGTCTTCACCACCCCGGGATGCTCGACGCCGACCGTGAAGGCGGAGGCCTCGGCCTGCATCTACGGGGCCAACCCCGGCACCGTGACCGCGACGTTCGGCGCGCAGGATGCTGGTGTCACCTACAGTGCGGTGCTCAACAACCTCACCCGGAAGACCTCGAGCGCCCCGGTGAATGTCACCGGCAAGACGACCTACTCGTTCGCGAATCAGCCGCTCGGCAATGAGTACTCGGTCACCGTCACAGCCAAGAACGGCAAGACGGCGACCAGCACCACGGTCATGCTGCAGGGCTGCGGCAAGGTCGGCGGCGTGAGCATCGTCGTGCAGCCGTGCACCAGCTCCGGCGGTCAGGCGGGTCTGCTCGTGACGTCGGTGACCCCTGACCCGGGCACCGGCTCGTTCCAGGCCGGTCACAGCTACCAGCTCCGTCGCGGAGGCGCAGGTGGTACACCCGTGGGGCCCGCCTGGACCGCCAGCCCGGCGGACTACACCCAGCACCTGTTCCCTGTCGGGGTGCAGAACATCGGGGCGGCACTCGTGCTGGTCGACGTGACGGCGGCGCCGGTCGTCGTGCAGGACCTCGGTCCCGTCGACCTGGGAACCTGCCCGGCGCAGCCGGCGACCCCGACCATCTCCGCGACGTCCTGCGTCGTCGGCGACACCACTCGGACGGTCGAGTACGCCATCACCGGACTCGTGCCCGGGCGTCAGTACGACGTCGCCGTCAACGGAGGGACCCCGGTCCTGATCACCGCCGGCTCGGACGGCTCTTACCGGCAGGCGGCATCCGGCTTCCGGCCGGGTCCGTTCACCGTGTCGGTCACCGATCTTCTCCAGCCCTCGTACACCGCGTCCGCGACGTCCACCCTCGGCACCTGCGCGACGCGGCCGACGACCGCGGTGACCGTCGGGCAGTGCTCTGCTCCGGGCGGTCTGGGCTCGCTGGAGGTGACGCTCTCCGACACCGTCGCCGCGCGCAGCTACCTCGTTTCGGTGCAGGACGGCGCGACGGTGATCGCGACGGCCGTGGTGACCGCGGCCGGCCCCACCGCTCAGGTCCCGGCTTTCACCGCCCTGACGGCGGCGAAGAGCTACACCGTCACGGCAGTGGATACCGAAGATCCCCGCGCCGCGGCGGTTGCGGTGACCTCGCTGCTGGGCGCATGCCCCACCGCCCCCACGCTGTCGGCCCTCATCACCTCGTGCAGCGCGCAGACCAGTTCGTCGATCATCCAGGGCTCGACGTCCGGTCTGGCCGCCGGCCAGGTGTGGGCGGTGCAGCTCCAGGTGAACGACCCGGCCACCGCGACCTGGTCGACGATCGTCGATCGGCCCGGTCTGTCGACGGTGACACCGGCGGACCTGCTCTTCAGCGGCGTCGCGAGCGGCGCAAAGTATCGGATCTCGCTCGCCTCGCAGACGTCTCCCGCGCTGTTCGCCCTCGCCCCCGTGTCCGCCCCGCGCTGCCAGGTCAGCGGCGTGGAGTTCACCGCTGAGGACTCCGGCGATCCCGTCGGCCCGGTCGCGGCCGTGTCCTCCCTCGCGCGGACCGGGGCCGACGCCGCCGCTCCGGCGGTGGGCGCACTGGGCCTCCTCCTGCTCGGCGTCACCCTGACGGTGATCGCCACGATCCGCCGACGCAAGGGAGCGGAGAGCTAGACCCGGGCTCACACCACGCCGAATGGGACGATCGGCGGTGAGCTCGCAGCTGACGGGGACGATCAGCTGGTCGGGGATGCGGTCCGCAAGGCCGCATCCCCGATGTCCCGTCCCCGTAGCCGTCCGGCCGAGAGGCCGGGCGGACCCCTGAGCGGCCGGGAGGCCGGGTGTCGCGGAGGGCACCCGGTCTCCCGGTCCTCAGCCCCGGACGCGGCCGGTGACCGCGCGTCCGCCGACCTAGACTCGCGGCATGTCGATGCGCGGCGGTCCCGGACGCCGGATCGGCACCTCGGACGCTGCTGCGCAGCGCGCGCTCAACGCCGAGGCACCGAAGATCCCGGACCTGCTGCGCCGCATCGGCGCGCTCTTCCGCCCGTACCGGGTGCCCCTGGCCGTCACGATCGCGCTCGTGCTCGTGGATGCCGGGGTCGGGGTCCTCCCCCCGCTCCTCACCCGGCAGGCCTTCGACCTCGGCCTCTTCCCCAACGGCCAGCGAGGACCGGATGTCCCGGTGCTGCTCGAGATCGTCGGGGCGATGGTGCTCCTCTGGCTGATCACGGCGGGGCTCGGCGTCGGGCAGACCTTCCTCACCGCCCGCGTGGGCAACAGCGTGATGGGCGCGCTGCGGGTGCGCCTGTTCGCCCACCTCGAGTCGATGGAGCTCGGCTTCTTCACCCGCACCCGCACGGGCGTCATCCAATCGCGTCTGCAGAACGATGTCGGCGGCGTCGCGGGGGTGCTGAGCAACACGGTGCAGAGCGTGATCGGCAACACCGTCACCGTGCTCTCGGCGCTCGTGGCGATGCTGGTGCTCAGCTGGCAGATGACGCTGGTCGCGGTGATCCTGCTGCCGATCCTCGTGCTCGCCCAGCGCCGCGTGGGGCAGGTGCGCGCCCGCATCGCGACCCAGACGCAGGAGTCGCTGTCGGAGATGAGCGCCATCACCCAGGAGGCCCTCAGCGTCTCCGGCATCCTGCTCGCCAAGGCCTTCACCCGGCAGGGCGCCGAGGTCGAGCGCTACTCCGCCGAGAA
Source organism: Micrococcales bacterium (assembly GCA_016212425.1). Lineage (GTDB taxonomy): Bacteria > Actinomycetota > Actinomycetes > Actinomycetales > Microbacteriaceae > Schumannella. The sequence goes on from JACRGJ010000015.1 coordinate 44,322, forward strand.
CCGGATCCAGATCGGCCTGCAGGTGCGTCAGGCGATGAGCGGCCAGTGGTTCTTCGCGATCGTCTCGGTGTTCCTCTCCGTGATCCCCGCCGTCATCTACCTCGTCGCGGCGTGGCTGATCCGCGGCGGCGTCGACGTCACCGCGGGCACGATCGTCGCCTTCACGACGGTCCAGTCCCGACTGCTGTTCCCCACCATGGGCCTGCTGCGCGTCGCCCTCGACCTGCAGACCTCGCAGGCGCTGTTCGCCCGCATCTTCGAGTACCTCGACCTGAAGCCCGCCATCACCGACCGGCCGGGGGCGTCGGATGTCGATCCCACCCGCGTCGGGGAGGTCGCCTTCGACGCGGTCGAGTTCCGATACCCGGACGCGCCGACGGACGGTGCGGCGACGCTGCGAGGCGTGACCTTCGCCATCGACCCGGGCACCTACGCCGCCTTCGTCGGGCCCTCCGGAGCGGGCAAGACCACCATCTCGTACCTCGTCCCGCGGCTCTACGACGCCACCGGGGGAGCGGTGCTCTTCGCCGGAGCCGACGTGCGCGGACTGCGGCACGAGTCGCTGCTGGGCAACGTCGGCATCGTCAGCCAGGAGACCTACCTCTTCCACGCGACGATCGCCGAGAACCTGCGCTACGCGAAGCCGGAGGCGACGGACGCCGAGCTCGAGGCCGCCTGCCGTGCCGCCAACATCCACGACACGATCGCGTCGTTCCCTGACGGCTACGCGACCGTCGTGGGAGAGCGCGGATACCGGCTCTCGGGTGGCGAGAAGCAGCGCGTGGCGATCGCGCGGGTGCTGCTGAAGGATCCGCCGGTGCTGATCCTCGACGAGGCGACCAGCGCCCTGGACACGGTGTCGGAGCGGATCGTGCAGAGCGCGCTGGATGAGGCCGCGCGGGGACGCACCACCCTCGCCATCGCCCACCGGCTCTCCACCGTGGTGAACGCGGACGTCATCTTCGTCATCGAGGCGGGTCAGGTCGCCGAGCGCGGTACCCATCCGGAGCTGCTCTCGGCCGACGGCGTCTACGCCCGGCTGTTCGCCGAGCAGCTCGCGGCGGGGGGCTCCCGCGCGGAACGGGTCTGACCGGGGCGATCCGGCCGAAGATCCGCACCCTCGGGAGAGCTCGGCCCGCGGACCGACCCCCGGTCATGCGGACGCGAGCGCAAGTAGGCTCAGCGAGTGCGCTACGCCGAGACCGTGCTCGACCTGATCGGCGACACGCCGCTCGTGAAGCTGCGGCGCGTGACCGAGGGCATCCGCGGCACCGTGCTGGCGAAGGTGGAGTACCTGAACCCCGGGGGCTCGTCGAAGGACCGCATCGCGGTGCGGATCATCGACGCCGCCGAGCGGGAGGGGAGGCTCGGCCCGGGCGGCACGATCGTCGAGCCGACGAGCGGGAACACCGGCATCGGGCTCGCCCTCGTCGCCCAGCAGCGCGGCTACCGCTGCGTCTTCGTGCTGCCGGACAAGGTCGGCCAGGACAAGATCAACGTGCTCACGGCCTACGGCGCCGAGGTCGTGGTCTGCCCCACGGCCGTGGAGCCGTCGAACCCCGAGTCCTACTACAGCGTCAGCGACCGGCTCGCACGCGAGATCCCCGGCGCCTTCAAGCCCGACCAGTACTCCAACCCGAACGGCCCGCTCAGCCACTACGAGACCACCGGCCCCGAGATCTGGCGCGACACCGAGGGTCGGGTCACCCACTTCGTCGCCGGCGTGGGCACCGGCGGGACCATCTCGGGCGCCGGGAGGTACCTCAAGGAGCAGTCCGCCGGTCGGGTGCGGGTGATCGGCGCCGACCCCGACGGCTCCGTGTACTCCGGAGGCACGGGTCGTCCGTACCTGGTGGAGGGCGTGGGCGAGGACTTCTGGCCGACCGCGTACGACCCGTCGGTCGTCGACGACATCGTCGCCTCGTCCGACGCGGAGAGCTTCGCGATGACCCGGCGTCTGGCCCGGGAGGAGGGCCTCCTGGTCGGCGGGTCCTGCGGACTCGCGGTGGCCTCCGGCCTCAAGGCGGCCCGTGACCTGGCCGAGGACGATGTCATGGTCATCCTGCTGCCGGACGGCGGCCGCGGCTACCTGGGCAAGGTGTTCAACGACGCGTGGATGCGCTCCTACGGATTCCTGCCCGCCAGTGAGGACCGCACGATCGCCGACATGGTGGGCATCAAGGCGCCCGACGTCGAGGGGCTCGTGCACGTGCATCCGAGCGACACCGTCCGCCACACGATCGACAAGATGCGCCGCTTCGACATCTCCCAGATGCCCGTCCTCTCGGCCGAGCCACCGGTCGTGATGGGCGAGGTGGTCGGTTCGATCGACGAGCAGACCCTCATCGAGGCGGTGTTCTCCGGCGAGGCGCAGCTCGCGGATGCCCTGGCCGCGTGGGTGCGTCCCGCGCTGCCCCTCATCGGCATGCAGGACTCCATCGAGTCGGCCCGGCAGGCGCTGGTCCGCTCGAGCGCCCTGCTCGTCACGGCGGACGGCAAGCCCGCCGCCGTCATCACGCGCCACGACCTCCTCGCCTTCCTCAGCACCTAGACGCGGGGGCTCCTGACCGAGCCTCTCGCGTTCCACCCCCTTGAGCCCCGGAGCACCGCCATGACCGAGCCGTTCGGCTTCGACACCCGCGCCATCCACGCCGGCTACCAGTCCGATCCCGCCACCGGGGACGTGATGCCGCCCATCCACCTCTCGACGACGTATCAGCAGGACGGCATCGGCGGGTTGCGGTCGGGGTACGAGTACACGCGTGGCGGCAATCCGACCCGCGACGCGTTGCAGGGGCTGCTCGCCGCGCTCGAGGGCGGCGAACGCGCCTTCGCCTTCGCGTCGGGGCTCGCCGCGGAGGACGCCCTGCTGCGCGCCCTCCTGAAGCCCGGCGCGCGGATCGTCATGGGCAATGACGTGTACGGCGGCACGCATCGGCTCGTCCACCGCATCCACGTGCCGTGGGGAGTGGTTCTCGAGACCGCCGACCTCGGCGACCTCGACCGAGTCCGCGACGTGATCCGCCGCGGCGAGACGGACGTGGTCTGGCTCGAGACGCCGTCGAATCCGCTGATGAAGATCACCGACATCGCGGCGCTCGCCGAGGTCGCGCATGCGGCCGGCGCCACGGTCGTCGTCGACAACACCTTCGCCACCCCGGCGCTGCAGCAGCCTCTCGCGCTCGGCGCCGACGCGGTCGTGCACTCCGTCACCAAGTACCTCGGGGGGCACAGCGACGTGCTGGGCGGGGCGGTCGTCCTGCCCGCCGGCGAGCTGGCCGAGCGGGTCGGCTTCCTGCAGTTCGCCACCGGCGGCGTCGCGGCGCCGACGGATGCGTGGCTCACCATGCGCGGCATCCGGACCCTCGGGGTGCGGATGGAGCGGCACTCGGCGACGGCGGCCGTGCTCGCCGAGCGGCTCGTGGGGCACCCGGCGGTGAGGCAGGTGCTGTACCCCGGCCTGCCGACGCATCCGGGACACGTCATCGCGGCACGGCAGATGCGGCTCTTCGGGGGCATGCTGTCGCTGCGCCTGGCGGGCGGCGAGCCGGCGGCCCGGGCCTTCGCCGAGTCGCTCCGGGTCTTCACGCTCGCGGAGTCGCTCGGCGGCGTCGAGTCGCTGGTGAACTACCCGGCCGAGATGACGCACGCCTCGGTGCGCGGCACGGAGCTCGAAGTGCCCGGTGACGTAGTGCGGCTCTCCGTGGGCCTCGAGACCGCGGACGATCTGCTCACCGATGTCCTGGACGCGCTGGAGGCCGTCGCGGGCGGCCCTACTTCGTAACCGCAAGGTAACGGCTTGCCTTCACAAGTTGACGGCAAGCCCGAGGTGGGGCACCCTCTCCCCATGCGGGCATCGGGGCTTCGGGACGGTCGTCCCGGCTCGCAGAGCGCGTTGCGCGGACTCAATCGCCAGCGGATCGTCGACGCGCTCACCGAAGGCGGCGCCTTCACCCAAGCCGAGCTCTCGCGCCGCACCGGCCTCTCGGCCGCGACCGTGTCGAACATCGTGCGCCTGCTGCTGGACGAGGGGGCGGTGACCGCGAAGGAGACGACCAGTTCCGGGCGGCGCGCCTCGCGCATCCGCCTCGCCGCCGACGGGAGCGTCGTGGTGGGTTTCGATTTCGGCCGACGCCACGCGCGGATCGTCGTCGCCTCCCCCTCGTACGAGGTGCTCGCCGAGCGGGTGATCGAGCTGCCGCGCGGCTATCCCGCGCTGGAGGGCGTGACGGCGGCGCGGGAGGTGCTGGAGCAGCTGATGAAGCGCGCCGGCATCGACCGGGCGCGCGCCCTGGGGGCGGGGCTCGGGATGCCCGGACCGATCGACCGGCGCACCGGGATGGTGGTGCAGGGCACCATCCTCCCGGAGTGGATCGGCGTCGCCCGGGACGACCTGGAACGCACCCTCGGCCTGCCGGTGCTCTTCGACAACGACGCGAACCTCGGGGCGCTGGCCGAGATCACCTGGGGCGCTCACACCGCGGCGCGCGATCTGATGTTCGTGAAGATCGGGACGGGCATCGGCTCGGGTCTCATCCTGGACGGGCGCCCGTACTACGGCAATATCGGGGTGACCGGGGAGATCGGGCACACGACGACCGATGAGCAGGGCGCGGTCTGCCAGTGCGGCAACCGGGGATGCCTGGAGACGGTCGCCTCGACGACGGTGATGCTCGAGCTGCTCTATCACCGCAGCCCGGGTGAGCACGGCACGGCCGACATCGTCCGGCGCGCGCTCGACGGCGACCCCGGCACGCTCCGGGTGCTCGAGGACGCCGGGGCGGCGGTGGGCGCGGCCCTCGGGAACACGGCCAACATCATCAACCCGGAGGTGATCCTGGTGGGCGGTCCGCTCACCGCGATCGGCGATGCCCTGCTCGAGCCGATCGTGCGGGCGTTCGGACGCCACGCGGTGCCGCGGGTCTCCGAGTCGACGCGAATCGAGATCTCCTCTCTCGGCGATCGGGCCGAGGCGCTCGGCGCGGCGTCCCTCGCCCTCCGCCACTTCCAGCCGGCGGCGCGACCGTGATCCGATCGTTGTGTTCACAAGTTGACGGCGTGCGCCTCGCAGCGATTAGAGTGATCGACGCACCCCACCCCACACTGGGACGACGGCGTCTCCGCGTTTGCGGATGCGACGCCGCGTCCGGCTAGGAGCTCCCGTGGCCGACGCGCCCCACATCCTCGAGATGCGGAACATCACGAAGCGCTTCCCCGGTGTCCTGGCGCTCGACGACGTGTCGATGCGGGTGCGTGCCGGCGAGATCCACGCGATCTGCGGCGAGAACGGCGCCGGGAAGTCGACGCTCATGAAAGTGCTCTCCGGGGTCTACGCGTATGGCACCTACGAGGGCGACATCGTCTACCGAAGCGAGGTGCAGCACTTCCGCGACATCCGCCAGTCGGAGGCCGCGGGCATCGTCATCATCCACCAGGAGCTCGCCCTGATCCCCGAGCTCTCGATCGTCGAGAACATCTTCCTCGGCAACGAGCCGCGCCGATTCGGCGTCATCAACTGGGCCGAGGCGCACCGCCGCGCCATCGACCTGCTGGCGCGGGTTGGGCTGAGCGACGACCCGGACACCCAGGTGAAGAACATCGGCGTCGGCAAGCAGCAGCTGGTCGAGATCGCGAAGGCGCTGAACAAGGACGTCAAGCTGCTGATCCTCGACGAGCCCACCGCGGCGCTCAACGAGAACGACTCCCAGCACCTGCTCGACCTGCTTCGCGGCCTCAAGGGCCGAGGCATCACGAGCATCATGATCAGCCACAAGCTCAACGAGATCGAGGCGATCGCGGACTCGATCACGATCATCCGCGACGGCAGGACGATCGAGACCCTCGATGTCACGGCGGGCGGTGTGGACGAGGACCGCATCATCCGCGGGATGGTCGGGCGGGTGCTCGAGAACCGCTTCCCCGCGCACGATGGCTCCTCGATCGGCGAGGTCTTCTTCGAGGTGCGTGACTGGACGGTGCAGCATCCGCTCACCGCGGAGCGCCTGGTCTGCAAGAGCGAGAACTTCACGGTGCGCCGCGGCGAGGTGGTCGGTTTCGCCGGGCTCATGGGCGCCGGGCGCACCGAGCTGGCGATGAGCATCTTCGGCCGCTCCTACGGCACCTTCCTCGAGGGCACCATCGTCATGGACGGCGAGGAGATCCGGCTGCCCAACGTCTCCGCCGCCATCAAGCACGGCATCGCCTACGTGTCGGAGGACCGGAAGGCGCTCGGACTGAATCTCCTCGACGACATCAAGCGGTCGACGGTCTCGGCGAAGCTGTCGAAGATCTCGACCGCGGGGGTGGTCGACGACCTGGAGGAGCACAAGGTCGCGGAGGAGTACCGCCGGGAGCTGCGGGTCAAGACCCCGACGGTCGACGAGGGGGTCTCGAAGCTCTCCGGAGGCAACCAGCAGAAGGTCGTGCTGGCGAAGTGGATGTTCACCGACCCGGAGCTGCTGATCCTCGACGAGCCCACCCGCGGCATCGACGTCGGCGCGAAGACCGAGATCTACACCATCATCCGCCAGCTCGCCGAACGCGGCGTCGGCATCATCCTCATCTCGTCCGAGCTGCCCGAGCTGCTGGGGGTGTCCGACCGCATCTACACGATCTTCGAAGGGGCGATCACCGCCGAGCTGCCGGTCGCGGCCGCCGATCCGGAGACCCTCATGCGCGGCATGACCTCGAACCCCCACGCCCGGAAGAAGGAGGTCGCCTGATGACCAACGGCACGGTGACGAATGGCACGGTGACGACTGCCGCCCCCGCACCCGCGAAGAAGTCCGGTGGGATCCGCGACCTCGGGAAGATGTTCGGCGGAGGGCAGTCCACACTCCGCCAGTTCGGCATCCTGATCGCCCTGATCGTGATCATCGTCGTCTTCCAGATCCTGACGGACGGCCGGACGTTGCAGCCCGGCAACGTCATCAACATCCTCAACGGCAACACCTACGTGCTGATCCTCGCCATCGGCATGGTGATGGTCATCATCGCGGGGCACATCGACCTCTCCGTCGGCTCGGTCGCCGCCTTCACGGGCATCGTCGTGGCGATCGCCCTCAACCGCTGGCAGTGGCCGGTGCCCGCGGCGATCCTGCTCGGGCTGGTGGTGGGCCTGGTCATCGGCGCCTGGCAGGGCTGGTGGGTCGCCTACGTCGGGGTGCCCGCGTTCATCGTGACGCTCGCCGGCATGCTCATCTTCCGCGGCGCGAACCAGTTCGTCGGCAACTCGACGACCGAGCCCGTGCCGGACGCGTTCACCTGGCTCGGCGGGGGCTACATCCCCGACTTCGGCGGCGGCCCGTTCAGCAACGGGACCCTCGTGCTCGGCGGGATCGTCGCCCTCGCGCTGATCGTGCAGGAGGTGCTGCTGCGCCGACGGCAGAAGCGGATCGGCGCCGAGCGCGCTCCCGTGTGGGTCAGCGCCCTGAAGCTCGTGCTGCTCGTTGCCGTGGTCGTCGCGGCGACCCTGCTGTTCGCCAGCGGGCGGCCCGGCACCAGCTTCCCCATCCCGGGGATCATCGTCGCTGTCCTGGTGATCGTCTACTCCTTCGTCACGGGCAACACCGTGATCGGGCGGCACATCTACGCCGTGGGCGGCAACTGGCACGCGGCCGAGCTCTCCGGCGTCAAGATCAAGCGCGTCAACTTCTTCGTGATGATGAACATGTCCCTGCTTGCGGCGCTGGCGGGCATGGTCTTCGTCTCCCGCTCGATCGCGTCGGGCCCCGGGGACGGCCAGGGCTGGGAGCTCGACGCGATCGCCGCCGTGTTCATCGGCGGGGCCGCGGTCTCCGGCGGGATCGGCACCGTGATCGGATCGATCGTCGGAGCGCTGATCATCGCGGTCCTCAACAACGGGCTCCAGCTGCTCGGTGTCTCGAGCGACCGGGTGCAGATCATCAAGGGCTTCGTGCTGCTGATCGCGGTCGGCATCGACGTGCTCAGCAAGCGCAGCGGCGGTAGGTCGCTGATCGCCCGATTCCGGCGACCCGGCGGCGACCTCGGCCCCGAGCCGAGCCCCGCGACCGCCGCGATCATCAACCGACCCGACATCGCCCCCGGCGCATCCGGCGCAGAGGCCTCGTCGCGCCCCCCGAGCACTACGCCCAACTGAGGCGTAGGTCCGGAGCACAGCAGCTCCGATTCCTCACCAACCACGAGAGAAAGCGACACAACACACATGCGTAAAATCGCACTCGCGTCCACGGCGATCGCCGCGGCCGCGCTAGTGGCCCTTGCCGGCTGCTCCACGTCCTCCCGGACGGGCAGCGCGACCGACGATGCGAAGGGCTTCAAGGCGGGCGACACCATCGGCGTCGCTCTCCCGGACAAGACCTCCGAGAACTGGGTCCTCGCGGGCGGCCTGTTCGAGACGGCCATCAAGAACGCCGGCTTCAAGGCCGACGTGCAGTACGCCGGAGCGAGCAACGCGGTCGCCGACCAGCAGCAGCAGATCTCGGCGATGACCACCAGCGGCGCGAAGGTCATCATCATCGGCGCCAAGGACGGCGGCCAGCTCGGCTCGCAGGTCAAGGCCGCGCGGGACAACGGCGCGAAGATCATCGCCTATGACCGCATCCTGGAGAACACCTCGAACATCGACTACTACGTCGCGTTCGACAACTACAAGGTCGGCCAGCTGCAGGGTCAGGCACTGCTCGACGGGCTGAAGGAGAAGTTCCCGAGCAAGTCGAAGTACAACATCGAGCTGTTCGCCGGTTCGCCCGACGACCCGAACGCGTCGGTCTTCTTCAAGGGCGCCATGTCGGTGCTCGACCCGAAGATCAAGGACGGGACGCTGACGGTGAAGTCGGGCCAGACCGACTTCAAGCAGGTCACCACCCAGGGTTGGCTGGCGCAAAACGCGCAGACCCGCGCCGACACCCTGATCCAGGGGTTCTACCCCGCGGGCACCGACCTCGACGGCGTCCTCTCGCCGAACGACACCCTCGCCCGCGCCGTGCTGGCGTCGGTGAAGAGCGCCGGCAAGCCCGCCATCATCATCACCGGGCAGGACTCCGAGGCCGCCTCGATCCCGCTCATCATGACCGGCGAGCAGTACATGACGATCTACAAGGACACCCGCAAGCTGGTGGACCAGGCGATCAAGATGACGACCGAGCTCTCCAAGGGCAACAAGGCGACGACGAACGCCGAGACCGACAACAAGACCAAGAAGGTCCCGACGTACTACCTCGCTCCCGTGGCCGTGACGGCGAAGAACGCCGTCGAGGTCTATAAGGACAACGACAAGCTGTCCCCGCTGACCCAGCAGTAGGGTCCGCATCGAGGGGCCGTCCGGAGCGATCCGGGCGGCCCTTCTGCGTCCGCCCCGTGCCCGGGGCGGCCGTAGAAATGAAAGGGAGAGGAAGGGCCGGTTAGCCTCGGGGGGTGACCGAGAGGGTGCCGACGATGCGCGACGTGGCGCGGAACGCCGGGGTGTCGCACCAGACCGTGAGCCGCGTGCTCAACGATGCGCCGAGCATCCGCCCGGCCACCCGCGACCGGGTGCTGGCCGCGATCGACGAGCTCGGCTACCGGCGGAACCAGCTCGCCCGGGCGCTGGTCACCGCGCGCTCGGGCACCATCGGGGTGCTCGCCGCGCTCACCGGCCAGCACGGGCCGGCGGTGACCCTGGCGGCCGTGGAGGCGGCGGCGCGGCACGCGGGCTTCCGCGTGACCATCACCGCGCCGGGATCGGAGCCGGAGTCGGTGCGCCGCGGGCTCGAGTTCCTGCTCGCCCAGCGCGTCGAGGCGCTCGTGGTGCTCGCCCCGCAACAGGAGGTCTTCGACGCGCTCGCGGGGCTCCCGGACGCCGTGCCGGCGGTCGCGCTGGAGACGGCGGCGTCCGGCGCCCGGGCCCTGGGGGTGGACCAGCAGCGCGGTGCCCGGATCGCGGTGGAGCACCTCCTCGCACTCGGGCACACGCGCATCGCGCACGTCGCCGGACCCGGCGACTGGGCCGAGGCGCGGGCGCGGATCGCGGGATGGCGCGGGGCGATGGGGGATGCCGGACTCGCGACGGGCGAGCCGGTGCCCGGCGACTGGAGCGCGGCATCCGGAGCCGCCGCCCTGGACGCGGTGCTGACGAGCGGCGCGACCGCCGTGTTCGCTGCGAACGACCAGACGGCCCTCGGCCTGCTGGCCGCCGCGCGTGAGCGGGGGATCGCGGTGCCGGCAGCGCTCAGCGTCGTGGGCTTCGACGACCTGCCCGAGGCGGCGTTCTTCACGCCGCCGCTCCCCCCCGTGCGCCAGGACCTCGAGGAGCTCGGACGGCGCGCGGTCGCGGTGCTCACGGCCGAGCTGCGCGGAGGATCGGCCGACCCGTCGCCGCTGGAACCTGCGCTCGTGATCCGCTCGTCGACGGCGCCGCCCGTGCGGTAGAGTCGCCGCGACGTGTGAACGGTAACACCCCGTCCGTCAGGACGGCGACGAGGAGGTCGACGTGACGGAGCCCAGCGGCCCGGCCCCCAGCGGCCCGGCCCCGGGCGGCCCGGCCCCGACCGGCGCCGACCTCGACGCGGCCATCGACCGGGTGCGGGTCGAGGTCGCACGGCTGCATGCAGAGTTGGTGCGCTACGGCCTGGTGGTGTGGACCGGCGGCAACGTCTCGGGTCGGGTGGCGGGCACCGACCTCTTCGTCATCAAGCCGTCGGGCGTCTCCTACGACGGCCTGACGCCCGAGAGCATGATCCTCTGCCGGCTCGACGGCTCGGTCGTGCCCGAGACGCCCGGCAGCGAACGCAGCCCCTCGAGCGATACCGCGGCGCACGCCTACGTCTACCGCGAGATGCCCGAGGTCGGGGGAGTGGTGCACACCCACTCGACCTATGCGGTCGCCTGGGCGGCGCGCGCCGAGGAGATCCCGTGCGTCATCACGGGGATGGCCGACGAGTTCGGCGGTCCGATCCCGATCGGCCCCTTCGCGATCATCGGCGACGATTCGATCGGCCGGGGCATCGTCGAGACCCTCCGGGGGCATCGCTCGCGTGCGGTGCTCATGCAGAACCACGGTCCGTTCACCGTCGGCGTGACGCCGCGGGACGCGGTCAAGGCGGCGGTGATGTGCGAGGACGCCGCGCGCACGGTGCACCTCGCGCGCGAGGCCGGCCCCCTGGTGCCCATCCCCCAGGACAGGATCGACACGCTCTACGCGCGGTACCAGGTCGTCTACGGCCAGGAATCGGATCCGCGCCGATGAGTGACGCGGATGCCGCGGCCCACGAGGCGATCGCGGGCGGTCGGGCCGCGCTCGGCATCGAGCTCGGGTCAACCCGCATCAAGGCGTGCCTCGTCGGCGACGACGTCACGAACGTGCTCGGGACGGGGACGTTCGAGTGGGAGAACCAGCTCGTCGACGGCGTCTGGACCTACTCGCTCGACGCGGTCGAGAACGGCCTGCGCGCCGCGTACGCCGACCTCGCCACCCGGCTCGCGGAGCGCTACGGCGTCGTGCCGGAGAACCTCCGGGCGATCGGCGTCTCGGCGATGATGCACGGCTACCTCGCCGTCGACGAGACCGGCGAGCTCCTGGTCCCGTTCCGCACCTGGCGCAACACCTCCACGGGCGCCGCGTCGGCCGAGTTGTCCGCGCTGTTCGGCGTGAACATCCCGTTGCGCTGGTCGATCGCGCACCTGCACCAAGCGGTGCTCGATGCCGAGCCGCACGTGCCGCGCATCCGCTCCCTCACGACCCTCGCCGGGCTGGTGCACGAGCGGCTGACGGGCCGTCGCGTGCTCGGAGTGGGCGACGCATCGGGGATGTTCCCGATCGACCCGGCGACGCGGGACTACGACGCGACTCTGCTCGAGCGCTACGACGACCTGGTGCGCGGCGGCGGCCTGAGCGGGCCGCTGCGGGAGCTGCTGCCCGAGGTGCTCGTCGCCGGCCGACCCGCCGGAACGCTCAGCGAGGCGGGAGCGCGGTTCCTGGATCCCACCGGATCGCTGCTGCCCGGTGCCGTGCTCTGCCCTCCCGAGGGCGACGCGGGCACCGGCATGGTGGCGACGGATGCCGTGGCGCCTCGCACCGGCAACGTGAGCGCGGGAACGAGCGTGTTCGCGATGGTGGTGCTGGAGGGTCCGCTCGGGCGTCCGCACGAGGAGCTCGACGTGGTCACCACGCCTGCGGGCGACCCGGTGGCGATGGTGCACTGCAATAACGGCGCCTCGGAGCTGGCCGCCTGGGCGGGGGTGTTCCGCGAGTTCGCCGCGGCTTCCGGATCGCGCGGCGACGCGGATGCGGTGTTCGGCACCCTGTTCCGCGCGGCGCTGGAGGGGGAGCCGGATGCCGGCGGCATCCTGGCCTACAACCACCTGGCCGGGGAGCCGATCGCGGGCCTCGACGCCGGGCGACCGCTCGTGGTGCGCACGCCCGAGAGCCGCCTGACCCTCGGCAACCTGTTCCGGGCGCATCTGTACGGGGTCTTCGGCACCCTGGCGATCGGCATGCGGGTGCTCGAGGGGGAGGGCGTGCGGCTCGACCGGATGAACGCGCACGGCGGCATTTTCCGCACGGAGGGGGTCGCGCAGCGGATGCTGGCCGCCGCCCTCGGCGTGCCCGTCGCCGTGGCCGCGAGTGCCGGCGAGGGCGGCGCCTGGGGGGCCGCAGTGCTCGCCGCGTTCGCCGCCGACGCGTCCGTCGAGGCCGACGCGGCGTCCGCCGACGCGTCCGTCGAGGACCGGGGCACCGACCTGGCCGGCTGGCTGCGCGAGCGCGTCTTCACCGGGGACGCCGCCGCTCCCGTCGGGCCGGATCGGGTCGACGCCGCCGGCTTCGCCGCGTTCCTCGACCGCTACCGCGCGGGTCTCGCCGTCGAGCGCACCGCCATCACCGCGCTGTGATCCGGCGCGGATCCTGACCCGAAAGGACCTCTCATGAGCCTCATCCCCGACCTCGCCACCCGCACCGTCTGGTTCCTCACCGGCAGCCAGGGCCTCTACGGCGAGGAGACCCTGCGCCAGGTCGCCGAGCAGTCCCAGCAGGTGGCCGCCCTGCTGGCCGACGCATCCGAGATCCCGGTGCGGATCCAGTGGCGGCCGGTGCTGACCGACTCCGCGGCGATCCGCCGCACGATGCTCGAGGCGAACGCCGACGACTCGGTCATCGGGGTGATCGCCTGGATGCACACCTTCAGCCCCGCGAAGATGTGGATCGCCGGGCTCGAGGCCCTGCAGAAGCCCCTGCTGCACTTCCACACCCAGGCCAACGTCGAGCTGCCGTTCGCCGAGATCGACTTCGACTTCATGAATCTCAACCAGGCCGCCCACGGCGACCGGGAGTTCGGCTACATCCAGACCCGCCTGGACGTGCCGCGAGTCACCGTCGTCGGCCACGCCTCCACCCCCGAGGTCACCGCGCGGATCGGCACCTGGGCCCGCGCGGCGGCGGGCGTCGACGCCGTCCGCACTCTCAAGCTGGCCCGCTTCGGCGACAACATGCGCTACGTCGCGGTGACCGAGGGCGACAAGACCGAGGCCGAGATCCGTCTGGGCGTGCAGGTGAACACCTGGGGCGTGGACGAGCTGGCGGATGCGGTGCACGCCGCCTCGGACGCCGACACGGATGCGCTGGTCGCCGAGTACGAGGACCTCTACGAGGTGGTGCCCGAGCTGCGTCGTGGCGGCGACCGGCACGAGTCGCTGCGCTATGGCGCCCGCATCGAGCTGGGGCTGCGCGCCTTCCTCGAGGCCGGCGGGTTCGGGGCGTTCACGACGAGCTTCGAGGACCTGGGAGCGCTCCGACAGCTGCCCGGCCTCGCGGTGCAGCGCCTCATGGCCGATGGCTACGGATTCGGTGCCGAGGGCGACTGGAAGACCGCGGTGCTGGTGCGGGCGGCAGCCGTGATGGGCGCCGGGCTGCCGGGCGGCGCGAGCCTCATGGAGGACTACACCTACGACCTGACGCCCGGGAGGGAGCTGATCCTCGGGGCGCACATGCTCGAGGTGTCGCCCTCGCTCACCAGCGCGAAGCCGAGCCTGGAGATCCATCCGCTCGGGATCGGCGGCAAGGACGACCCGGTGCGACTCGTGTTCACCGCGGATGCCGGACCGGCGGTGGTCGTCGCGCTCAGCGACCTGCGCGACCGGTTCCGCCTGGTGGCCAACGCCGTCGAGAACGTGGCGCTGCCGCAGCCGATGCCGAAGCTGCCCGTGGGCCGGGCGATCTGGCGACCCGAGCCGGATTTCGCCACCAGCGCGGCGGCGTGGCTCAGCGCGGGGGCGGCGCACCACACGGTGATGTCCACCCAGCTCGGCGTGCAGGCCTTCCGCGACTTCGCGCGGCTGTTGCGGATCGAGCTCGTCGCGATCGAGGTCGGCACCACCCTCCCCGCCCTCGAGCAGGAGCTGCGCTGGAACGCGGCGTACCACCGTCTCGCCCAGGGCATCTGACGCGGACGGCCGCGGGCCGCGGCCGCGGCCGCACCGGAGCCGCTCGCGGGATCGCTGCTCGCGACGATACCGGTCCGATCTCGGCATCCGGTGGTGCTGGTGAGCACCCTGTTGTGCGCTGGCCGCATCCGCCCCATCCGATGCCGGAATGGGGCACGCCGCGTCCGTAGACTCGAGGCGGCGGGATCCCGCCTTCTCCGCACCACCCTCTGGATTTCTCCGTGACCTCTGCTGTGCATCCGGGCGATGCCATGCCGGCCCGCCAGCGCGTGATCACCATCGTCATGCTCGGGGCGCTGGTCGGGCTCGGCCCGTTCACCATCGACCTGTACCTCCCGGCGTTCCCGTCGCTGGTCCGCGACCTCGACACCACCGACGCGGCGATCCAGCTCACCCTCACCGCGACCACCATCGGGTTCGGGCTCGGCCAGCTCGTCGTCGGTCCGTGGAGCGACCGGGTCGGCCGCCGCATCCCGCTGCTGCTGGCCACCGGGGTGCACGTGCTGGCCAGTGTCGGCGTCGCCCTCGCGCCGAGCGTCGAGGTGGTGGGCCTGTTCCGCGTGCTGCAGGGCGTGGGCGCCGCGGGCGGCGGGGTGGTCGCCATGGCGATGGTGCGGGACCTGTTCGCCGGACGGGCGCTGGTGCGGATGCTGTCGCGCCTCGCGCTCGTCACCGGCCTCGCGCCGATCCTCGCGCCGCTCGTCGGATCGCATCTGCTGCGGGTGCTCGACTGGCGCGGGGTGTTCGTGGTGCTCGCCGGCTACGGGGTGGTGGCGGTCGTCGCCGCGACCTTCCTGATCACCGAGACCCGGCCACGTGACCGCGCCGCCGGCCGATCACGGACGACGGCGCGCCAGCGCTACGGCCGGCTCTTCCGCGACCGGGTGTTCGTGGGAGTCGCCCTGATGGGCGGCCTGCAGTTCTCCGCACTCTTCGCCTACCTCTCCTCCTCGTCCTTCCTGTTCCAGAACGTGTACGGCCTCTCCGCGCAGCAGTTCGGCCTGCTCTTCGGCATCAACTCCCTGGGGCTCGCGATCGGCACGCAGACGGCGGCGCGGGTGATGCGCCGGGTGGGCCCGCAGTGGCTGCTCGGCGCGGCCGGCGCGGTCGCGCTGCTGGCCTCCGCCACGATCGGCGTCGCCGCGCTGGTCGGCGGCACCGCGGGATGGACCCTCGGGGTGGTGATCGGCGGTCTGTTCGTCGTGCTCGCCTGCTTCGGCTTCCTCTTCCCCTCGGTGCAGGTGCTCGCGCTGGCCTTCCACGGGGAGGAGTCCGGCACCGCGGCATCCGTGCTGGGCGCCCTGAACTTCGGCCTGGCCGGCATCCTCTCGCCCATCGTCGGCTTCATCGGCATCGGCTCCGCCCTGCCGATGGCCGCGGTGATGGTGACGATGCTGGTGCTGGCGCAGGTGATGCTCTGGACCGTGGTGCGACCGCGCAGCGTGCCCGAGATCCGCACCCAGGCCACCCCGATCATCGAGACCTGAGCGCCGGGAAGCGCCCGTTCGACCTTCAGTGCACGCGGACCTCGCAGTGCAGTCGGCGGCGGTGGTCGAGGCGGCGCACGGGTCCGGTGAGGTGCACGCGGGCGGTCAGGCGGATCTCGGACGCGGATGCGCCGAGGCGCAACTCCAGCTCGCCGGGTTCGACGATCCGCTCGGCCCCGAGTCCGGTGCCTTCCACGCCGGTGAAGGACGCCGCGTCGGCGGGCACCCGGAACTCGACCCGCGCCGAGGCACCCGCGGCCAGCGGCACCCGAGCGTAGGACACCAGCCGTTGCACGGGTCGGACCACGCTGGCCACCGGATCATGCAGGTAGAGCTGCACCACCTCGACGCCGTCCCGCTCGCCCGTGTTGCGCACCGTCGCGGCGACCGTGACCGCGCCATCGGTGGCCACCGGGACCGTCTCGGCCGCCGGCGAGCCGTCGATGGTCAGCTCGCTCCAGGAGAACGCGCTGTACCCGAGACCCGATCCGAACAGGTAGGCGGGCGTCGGGTCGACGTTGGACACCTGGCTGGGGTAGGACAGCGCGGGCAGCAGGTACGTGAACGGCGGGGCCTCAGGGCGACGGGGGATCGAGACCGGCAACCGCCCTGATGGGTTGACCCGTCCGCTCAGCACGCCCGAGATCGCCGGGCCGCCCTCCTCGCCCGGGAAGAAGGTCTGCACGATCGCGCCGGCGCGCTGCGGCGCGCTGCCCAGCGCGTAGGGGCGCCCGGCGATCAGCACCAGCACCGTCGGGGTGCCGGTGTGCAGCACGGCCTCCAGCAGCTCGGCCTGCGCACCGGGCAGCCGCAGCGATTCCGCGTCGCAGCCCTCGCCCGATGTGCCTTCGCCGAACAGCCCGGCGCGGTCGCCGAGCACGAGGATCGCGACGTCGGCGGCGCGGGCGGCGGCCACCGCATCCGCAATGCCACCGTCCGGAGCGGCTCCGTCGGGTGATCCGTCGCCCTCCGACCCGTCGATGGTGCAGCCCGCCACCCGGTCCAAGACGGCACAGGGAAACTCGGCCGCCAGCGCGTCGAGGACGCTCGGCAGGGCGATGCCGAGCGGCAGCTCCGGGTGGTGCACCCCGACGTGGCTCGGGAAGGAGTAGCAGCCGAGGTGCAGGATGCCGGCGTCGGCACTCGGGCCGAGCACCGCGATGCGCCCTGTCCCGTCCAGCGGCAACGTGCCGTCGTTGCGCAGCAGCACGACGGCGCTCTCGGCGAGCTCGCGCGCCAAGGCACGATCGGCGGGCGGGTCGAGGTCGACCCGGCCGCGGACCGGGGCGCCGACCGCGGCATCCGCCTCGTCCCAGCCGGCGGGTAGCGGTGACCAGTCCGGCTCGAGGAGCCCCAGCTCCAGCTTCTGGCGCAGCACCCGCTCCAGCGCGATGTCGACCCACAGCTCGTCGAGCCGGCCGCTCTCCACCTCGTCGACGAGCGGAGCGGCGTAGGTCTTCGGGGAGGGCAGTTCCACGTCGACGCCGGCCCGCAGCGCGAGCCGGGCGGCGTCGCCCCAGGTGGCGGCGATCCCGTGCAGCAGCTTGAGGAAGGCGATGCCGAAGTAGTCGGCGACCACGGTGCCGTCGAAGTCCCACGTCTCGCGCAGCAGGCCGGTGAGCAGTCCCTCGTCGGCGGCGGCCGGCACCCCGTCGACCTCCGCGTAGGAGTGCATGACCGAGCGCACGCCGCCCTCCCGCACCGCCATCTCGAAGGGCGGCAGGATCACGTCGGCGAACTCCCGCGGACCCATCGCCACCCCCGCGAGGTTGCGCGCGCCGCGAGAGGCCGAGTACCCGGCGAAGTGCTTCAGGGTGGCGACGATGCCCGCCGATTCCAGGCCCCGGACATAGGCGGTGCCGATCGTGCCGACCAGATAGGGGTCCTCCCCGATGGTCTCCTCGGTTCGTCCCCAGCGCGGGTCCCGTGTCACATCCAGCACCGGTGCGAGTCCCTGGTGCACGCCGAGCGCGCGCATCTGCTCTCCGATCCGGAACGCCATCCGCTGCACCAGCGCCGGGTCGAACGTGGCTCCCCAGGACAGCGGCACCGGATAGGCCGTCGCGCCCCATGCGGTGAAGCCGGCCAGGCACTCCTCGTGCACCATCGCCGGGATGCCGAAGCGGTTGCCGTCGGCGATGTGGCGCTGGGCCCGGGCGAGGGATGCCGCACCCTCCGCCGCGTCCACCGGTGCGGTGCCGAAGGCGCGGGTGAGCTGGCCGAGGCCGCGGCTGAGCTGCTCGTCGAGGTCGATGTTCTCGCCCATGTCGTGCTGGTGCGGCGCCACCCCGGCGCCATTGGCGCTCGCCCCGACCCAGAGCCCGACCAGCTGTGCCGCCTTCTCGGACAGGGTCATCCGCTCGACCAGCGCGGCGATCCTGGCTCCGGGTGCGAGGGCGGGGTCCTGCCACGGCCGCTCCAGCCGCGGATCCGTGTGCTGGTCGGGCATCCTCGGCCTCATCCCCAATCCGGGCTTTGCGTGCGAAACTTTCGTAGCTGTAGTAGAAAGTTCGTGGGTGGCGCGAGTCTAGGATTCGGGTATCCGCCGGTCAAGGAGGGACGTCCATGCCGACCGACACGCCGCCCGAGCGCGCGACACTCGCGCGGGTCGCCGCGGACGCCGGCGTGTCGGTGTCCTCGGTCTCCAAGGTGCTGAACGGGCAGGCGGGGGTGTCCGAGCGCACTCGGGTCCGGGTCGAGAGCCTGCTGCGCGAGCACCGCTACCACCGCAGGGGACGGCCGGAGACGGCGGCACCTCTGATCGAGTTGGTGTTCACCGAGATCGACTCCGCCTGGGCGATCGAGATCATCGGCGGCGTCGAGCGGACGGCCAGGCAGAACGGGATGAGCGTCGTGCTCACGGTGAGCGGCGATCGGCACGCGCCGGGCGCCGACTGGATCACTGGGGTGCTGCGCCGCCGGCCGGCCGGGGTCATCCTGGTCTTCTCCGACCTGCCTGCGGACAGCAAGCGTCGGCTCCGATCGCGAAACATCCCGTTCGTGATCGTCGACCCTGCGGGCGATCCGGCCGAGGATGTGCCCTCGGTGGGTTCGGCCAACTGGTCGGGCGGCTACCAGGCGACCCAGCATCTCATCGGCCTCGGGCACCGGGACATCGCCATCATCACCGGACCCCGCGACATGCTCTGCTCCACCGCTCGCCTGTCCGGCTACCGCGCCGCGCTGGAGAGCGCGGGCATCCCGCCGCGACCCGACTACGAGGCGATCGGGGAATTCCGCCGCGACGACGGTGTCGTACGCGGACGCGAGCTGCTGGCCCTCACGCCCCGCCCCACGGCGATCTTCGCCGGTAGCGACCTGCAGGCCTTGGGCGTCTACGAGGCGGCCCGTGCGTCGGCGGTGACGATCCCGGAGCAGCTCAGCGTCGTCGGCTACGACGACCTGGACGTGGCGAGCTGGGCTGGCCCTGCGCTGACGACGATCCGTCAGCCGCTCGCCGAGATGGCCGAGCAGGCCACCAAGCTGGTGATCCGTCTCCGTACCGAGCCGGACGGCGACACGCCGCGTGTCGAGCTCGCCACCCGGCTCGTCGTCCGGGGCAGCACCCAGGCGCCGCTGCCGCCCTCGGGTCGGGAGGAGGTCGTCCGAGGCGCCGACGACGGCACCGGAGAGAGGAACCGATGATGAGCACGCCACCCCTGCGAGTCGCGATGATCGGGCACGGCTTCATGGGCGCCGCGCATTCGCAGGCGTGGCGGGTGGCACCGCGGTTCTTCGACCTGCCCCTGCAGCCCGAGATGACGCTCGTGGTGGGCCGCTCCGGCGCCGCCGAGTCGGCGGAGCGCTGGGGCTGGGCGGATGCCGCATCCGATTGGCGCGCGGCGATCGAGCGCGACGACATCGACCTCGTCGACATCGTCACCCCCGGCGACACGCACGCCGAGATCGCGATCGCCGCCCTGGAGGCCGGGAAGCACGTGCTGTGCGAGAAGCCGCTCGCGAACGCCGTCGAGGAGGCGGAGCGGATGGCCGCCGCCGCCCAGGCGGCGGAGCAGCGCGGCGTCCGGGCGATGTGCGGCTTCAGCTACCGCCGCGTCCCCGCGGTGCAGCAGCTGCGCCGGCTCGTCGCCGAGGGGGTGCTCGGCGAGCTCCGGGAGGTGCGGGCGCAGTACCTGCAGGACTGGCTGAGCGACGCATCCGGACCCATGACCTGGCGCCTGGACAAGGCGCTCGCCGGCTCCGGCGCCCTGGGCGACATCGGCGCGCACATCATCGACATGAGCCAGTTCGTCGCCGGCGACGCGCTGACCAGGGTCACCGGGACGCTCGAGACCTTCGTGCGGGAGCGGCCGCTGCTGGCCCCGATTCAACCAGCCCGGCAGAAGGGTCTGGGCGGCACCGCATCCGACCAGAAGGGCACCGTCACGGTCGACGATGCGGCCTGGTTCACCGGGCGCTTCGCCTCCGGCGCAGTCGGCGCGTTCGAGGCGACGCGCTACGCCACCGGCCGTAAGAACGCCCTGCGGCTGGAGCTCAGCGGCGACCGCGGCGCGCTCGCCTTCGACCTGGAGCGGATGAACGAGCTCGAGTACTACGACGCCACCGCCCCCGCCGACCGGCTCGGTTTCCGCCGGGTGCAGGTAACCGAGCCGGAGCATCCGTACACCGGGAACTGGTGGCCCACCGGGCACGGCCTCGGCTACGAGCACGCCTTCTCGCACCAGGTCGTCGATCTCGTGCGGGACATCGCCGCGGAGCGCACTCCGCGGCCCTCCTTCGCGGACGGGCTGCAGGTGCAGCGGGTGCTGGATGCGGTGGAGCGCTCGGCCGCGAAAGGGAGCGCCTGGACGGACATCCCGACGAGCACCGAGGATCAGCTCAGCACCGAGGTCGGCCGATGAGCAGGAAGGCGCTGGTGGTCCGTGGCGGCTGGGAGGGCCACCAGCCCGTCGAGGCGACGGAGCTGTTCCTCCCGTTCCTGCGCGAGAACGGGTTCGAGGTGCGGGTCGAGGAGTCGACGGCGGTCTATGCGGATGCCGACGAGCTGGCCGCGACCGACCTCATCATGCAGCTGGTCACCATGTCGACGATCCAGCGCGAGGAGGTCGACGGGCTGATCGCGGCGGTAGCGAACGGCACCGGGATGGCGGGCTGGCACGGCGGGATCGCCGACTCCTTCCGTGACAGCGACCGGTACCTGCACTTCATGGGCGGCCAGTTCGCCTCCCACCCGGGCAGGCACCCGAGCCGGCTGCGCGGCGAGCAGGAGGACAACTACCGCCCGCACCGGATCGAGCTGACCGACCTCGGGCGCGAGCACCCGATCACCGAGGGGATCGAGGACTTCGAGCTGACCACCGAGCAGTACTGGGTGCTGCACGACGACTACCTCGACGTGCTCGCCACCACCACCCAGGCGGTGCGGGAGTGGGACCCGTGGCAGCGTCCGGTGACCTCCCCGGCGATCTGGACGCGGCAGTGGGGGAAGGGGCGCATCTTCGTCTCGACGCCGGGCCACCGGGTGGAGATCCTGGAGCATCCGGCGGTGCGGACGATCATCGAGCGCGGCCTGCTGTGGGCGGCGCGGGGCGGAGCCGCATCGTGAGCGCGTCATTGCGCGTGGGGATCGTGGGCGTCGGCGTGATCTCGAGGCAGTACCTCGCCCAGCTCGCCACCCGACCCGAGGTGGACGTGGTCGCGGTCGCGGATCTCGACGTCGACCGGGCCGCGGCGGTCGCCGCCGAGCACGGCATCCGGGCGCTCTCGGTCGACGAGCTGATGGCGGAGGACGGTGTCGACCTGGTGCTGAACCTCACGATCCCGGCGGCGCACGTCGAGGTGGCCCTGGCGGCACTGTCGGCCGGTAAGCACGTCTACGGCGAGAAGCCGCTCGCGCTCGACACCGCATCCGGGCAGCGGGTGCTCGACGCCGCCGCGCGGGCGCGGCTGCTGGTCGGCAGCGCCCCCGACACCGTGCTGGGTGTGGGCGTGCAGACGGCGCGGCGCGCGCTCGACGACGGGCTGATCGGGGAGGCGGTGTCGGCGTCGGTGCACTGGACCGCCCCGGGGCACGAGCTCTGGCATCCGGCGCCCGCGTTCTACTACCAGCCCGGCGCCGGGCCGCTGTTCGACATGGGACCGTACTACCTGACGACCCTCGTCACCCTGTTCGGCCCCGTCGCACGGGTGTCGGGCCTGGCGACCCGGTCGGCGCGGGCGCGGACCATCGCGACGGGACCGGATGCCGGTGCGGCCATCCCGGTGGACGTCGACACGCACGTGCTCGCGCTGCTCGAGCACGCCTCCGGGGTGACCGCGAGCGTGACGGTGAGCTTCGAGGTGTGGCAGAGCCGGGCGCCGCTGTTCGAGGTGTACGGCACGGCCGGCACCCTCGCGGTGCCCGACCCGAACACCTTCGAGGGGCCCGCCGAGCTGTGGACGCCGGAGTCCGGGGAGTGGGCGGTGCTCCCGGATGCCGCCGGGTACGCCGCCGGGGGCCGCGGCATCGGGATCGTCGACCTCGCGGCGGCGGCCGCCGAGGGGCGCTCGCCCCGCTGCTCCGGCGAGCTCGCGTTCCACGTGCTCGAGGTGATGGAGGCGGTGCTCGCCGGGGGCGAGCGCGAGATCCGCTCCCGCCCGGCGCGCCCCGAGCCGGTTCCGCACACTCCGGCGGGGTGAACCGAGCACCTTCGTCGGAGGAATCGGCGGCGCTCAGCCCGTGCGCCCCCCGAGAGATGGGTTCTCCGACGAACGTGCCCGCACCGTGCGGATAGCGTGGACGGATGAGCACCGAGCTGACCCCCGAGGGCGCCGAGCGGCGCGGGCGGCCGCGCGACCCGCGCATCCTGCTGTTCATCGCGGCGGTCGCCCTCGTGGGCACCTCCGCCGGTGTCGGCGCCCTGATCGCCTCGCGCCGAGGCGCGGTGCCGGAGATCGACGCCGAGTGGATGAACGAGCTCGCCGAGAATCGCGAGGCGGCCTTCACCGGAGTCGCTCTCGTGTTCGACTGGATCGGCGCCGGGATCGTCGGGGCCGTCGTCATCCCGCTCGCGGTGCTCGCGGTGTTCCTGGTCCTGCGGCGCTGGTGGGCCGCCCTCTTCTGGGCCGTCGCCGTCAGTCTGAGCGCCGGAACCGTCGAGGTGATCAAGCAGCTCTACGGGAGGGCCCGACCAGCGGACATCCTCGTCGTCTCCGACTACGGCTCCTTCCCCTCGGGCCACACCGCCAACGCGGCCACGACCGCGGTCGTGGTCGCGGTGGTGCTGTGGCGGTGGTGGGTCACCGCGCTCGGCGTGCTGTACACCCTCGCGATGGCGCTGAGCCGCACCTACCTGGGGGCGCACTGGCTCACCGACACCCTGGGCGGCATCCTCGTCGGCGTGGGGGTGTCGCTGCTGGTCTGGGGTGTGCTCGCGGCCCCGCTCGAGCAGCAGCGGCACGACCGTCACGAGCGTCGGCGGAGGCGGGATGCGGAGGCCGCCCTCGGCACCGGATCGCCGTCCTCCGAGACCCCCACCGCGCGGTAGCGTCGGGGCATGAGCGACACCGCCGTGCCCGATTCCCCCGCGATGCGGATCCTGCTGGTGGGAGCGGGTGGGGTCGGCGACGCGATCGCGAAGATCGCGGCGCGCCGCGGCTTCTTCGAGCAGCTCACCGTCACCGACTACGACCCCGCGCGCGCCGAGCGGACGGTGGCGTGGATCGAGGAGAAGCACGGACCGCAGGGCGACCGGTTCGCCACCGACCGCATCGACGCCTCCGACCCGGCGGATGTCGCGCGCGTCGCCCGCGAGCACCGGGCGACCCACGTGATGAACGCCGTGGAGCCCAAGTTCGTCCCCACCATCTTCCGGGGAGCCCTGGATGCCGGCGCCCACTACCTCGACATGGCGATGAGCCTGTCCGAGCCGCACCCGACCGACCCCTACTCCGAGACCGGGGTGAAGCTCGGCGACGATCAGTTCGCCCAGAGCGCCGACTGGGAGACCGCCGACCGGCTCGCCCTGGTCGGGATGGGCGTCGAGCCAGGACTCTCGGACGTCTTCGCCCGCTACGCCTCGGACGAGCTGTTCGAGGAGATCGACGAGCTGGGTACCCGCGACGGCGCGAACCTCGTCGTGCGCGACGAGACGGGCGCCGAGGTCTTCGCGCCCTCCTTCTCGATCTGGACCACGATCGAGGAGTGCCTGAACCCGCCGGTGGTGTTCGAGCGCGACCGCGGCTGGTACACGACGCCGCCGTTCTCGGAACCCGAGGTGTTCGAGTTCCCCGACGGCATCGGCCCGGTGGAGTGCGTCAACGTGGAGCACGAGGAGGTGCTCCTCATGCCGCGCTGGCTCGACGCGAAGCGGGTCACCTTCAAGTACGGGCTGGGCGACGAGTTCATCGGGGTGCTGAAGACCCTGCACCTGCTCGGGCTGGACTCGACCGAGCCGTTGCGCGTGCGCAGCGCATCCGGACCCGGCAGCACGTCTGGATCGGTCGAGGTGGCGCCGCGTGACGTGATCGCCGCCGCGCTGCCCGACCCGGCCACCATCGGACCGCGGATGACCGGCAAGACCTGCGCGGGGGTGTTCGTCACCGGACGCGGCGTCGACGGCGCTCATCGCGCGACGTACCTCTACCACGTGGCGGACAACGAGTGGACGATGCGCGAGTACGGAAGCCAGTGCGTGGTGTGGCAGACCGCGCTGAACCCCGTCATCGCGCTGGAGCTGCTCGCGACCGGCGTGTGGAGCGGCACGGGGGTGCTCGGTCCGGAGGCGTTCGAGGCGGCGCCCTACCTCGAGCTCATGGCGCGCCCCGTGTCGGAGGGCGGCTACGGCCAGGCCTGGGGGCTCGAGGAGCGCGCATAGGCGCACCCGTCCTGCCCGACGCAGGCCGCCCAACCGCCGGCGGTCCGGATGCGCGCGATGCGGTGCGCCCACGGCGCGCTGGACCGGCGGTGGCGCGCGGGAACCCGGAGGTCGCGCGGTCTCGGTGGCGGGTGCTGCCCGCTCAGGCGCCCGCGCTGAGCGCGACGGCGAGCACCGTCGAGAGGGCGCAGACGCTCAGCACCGTCAGGATGCGCACGGAGAGCTTGTTCTCGAACCAGTATTCGCTCGTGGGGTACTGGGCGTAGAAGTCCGCGAGGCGGATCGGCTCGGCGACGACGTGCGGGCGGACGGGCAGCGCCGCGGCGACGAGCTCGAGGTCGCCGTGCTCCCAGTAGGTCCCGCGCATCCGGAACACGCGCCGTCCCGAGCGGTCGGTGACGAGCAGTTGCAGGATCGGCTCGTCGATCCCGAGCACGTAGGTCGGCACGAGGTGCACGGCCCCGATCTGCTCCACGGGCACGGTCTCCATCGGGCTCGCGATGCCGTTGCCGCGCAGCACCCGGTCGGTGACCTCGACGAAGACGGCTCGGCGCCGCAGCACGAGAGCGAGGCAGGCGAGGAGGACGATCAACTCGACCGCGAGCAGAGCGGGCCAACGCCCGCCCCCCACGATGACGACGACGAGAGTGAGCCCCAGGGGCAGCATCGCGGCCGCCAGCGACATGACGGCGGTCCGCAGCACGGCGCGCCGCAGGCGCACCCGCACGACGGCCCGCGGGCTCGCCTCGCCGCCCGATCGTCCCTCCACGACGGTCACAGTCCGATGCTGACAGACGAGAGCCGCGGATGCGGGACCCCGTTCGGGGTCGTCCAGCCGGGTCATCCGCCGGAACCATCCCGCCGGATCACCCTGCTGGGACCAGCCCGCCGGATCACGAGCGCGGGCGCTGCGGCCGGCCGGAGTCAACTCCGGACGGGACGGACGCGTCTCCGGGAGCCATCGCGGCCCCCGGAGACGCGTGCCGCTAGAGGGTCGCCAGGAGCTGCGTCATCTCGTCGATCTCGGCGGTCTGGCTCTTCACGATGTCGTTCGCGAGCTGAACCGCATCCGGGAACTTGCCGTCCGAGATCTGGGTCTTGGCCATCGCGATCGCGCCCTTGTGGTGCGCGGTCATCTGCGTGAGGAACAGCTTCGACGCCTCTGTGCCCGTCGCGTTCTCCAGCGCCGACATGTCGGCGTCCGACATCCCGCTCATGCCGCTCATGCCGCTCATGGAGGTGCTCTTGCCCCAGTCCTTCAGCCACCCGGTCATGGTGGTGATCTCGGGGCTCTGGGCATCCTTGATGCGTTGCGCGAGCGCGACGACGCGCGCGTCGATGCCCTCCTTCTTCAGCAGCATGTCCGCCATCTGGACGGCCTGCTTGTGGTGCGGGATCATCATCTGCGCGAACGTGACGTCCGCGCTGTTGAACGCCTTCGAGCTGCTGCTGGAGCCGCCCGATCCGCTCGAGCCGCCTCCCATCCCCGGCATGTTGCCCATGCCCGTGGGGGCGCATCCGGCCAGGGCGATCGCGCCCGTCAGGGCTACCGCGGCGAGCGCGGCGATCCGTGTCTTCATCTGAGTTCTCGTCCTTCTGTCAGTGTGCGGTGTCGTGCGTGTGAGATGGCCGATTCGGGGTCGCACGGATGCGCCCCGCTCGTGCTCACGTTCGACAGACGCAGAGGACGTTCAGATCCGGTGGATCGCGTGACCCGGCGAGAAGCCGAGGCATGGCGCTCAGGGCCACGCGCAATTCCAGCCACGTCGACCGGCGGGCGGCGGCAGCCAGAAGCAGGATGCCGACGGCGAGCAGGGCCAGCGCGCATGCCATCGCCATCGCGTCGTGACCGGGGGAGCGCTGGGCACCCGAGGTATCGCCCTCCAGCATCCCGTCATCCGACATCCGGATCTCCGACACCCGGAAGTCCAGCCCGCGGATCGGGAGCGCCGCCGGCGACATGGGCATGGCTGCGGGGCCTGTCGAGGCCGGTTCCGCGGTCATGTCGTGGCCGCGAGGGGAGGTCATCACGTGCATCGCGAGGATGCCGCTGATGATGGCGGCGCCGAGGGCCGCGATCAGCAGGCAGAACAGCGCGCGGGTGGGTCCGGTCAGCGCCGCTCGCACCCCGGTCATCCTGATCCCCCTTCCCCGCGTGCCGATCATCGCCGACGAACCCGGGCGCTCGCTAGGAGCGCACCAGCCGGGCGATCGCCTGCGACGCCTCGCGGAGCTTCTCGTCGGCGGTGTCGCCCCCGGCGTCGGCCGCGTCGCGCACGCAATGCGCCAGGTGATCGTCCAACAGCTCGAGGGCGACCGATTGGAGCGCCTTCGTCATCGCCGAGACCTGGGTGAGGATGTCGATGCAGTACTGCTCCTCGTCGACCATGCGCTGGAGCCCCCGGGCCTGGCCCTCGATGCGGCGCAGCCGTCGCTGGTAGTCGGCCTTCGCCGAGATGTATCCGTGCGGCGGCGTGTCGGTCATGCGGATCTCCTCGGTGCGAAGTACCCCCCCAGGGTACCAGCACGGGTCGGGGGCAGCCGGTTGCAGCGTGTTATGGTCATCGGATGCTGACCATTGCCGACCGCCTCGACGTCATGGCCCGACTGGGGCGGGCGATGTCCGATCCCACCCGGTCCCGCATCCTGCTGGAGCTCCTGGAGGCGCCCTCCTACCCCGGGCGTCTTGCGACGCGCCTCGATCTGACCCGCAGCAACGTGTCGAACCACCTCGCCTGCCTGCGCGGATGCGGTCTGGTGGTGGCCTCGCCGGAGGGTCGCCAGACGCGGTATGAGATCGCCGACCCGCACCTGACCCGGGCGCTGGGCTCCCTGATGACCGCGGTGATCGCCTACGACGACGGGGCGCCCTGCCTCGACGCGGACTGCGACGCCGGCGCCTGCTGCGCCGCCGCGAGCGTCGAGCGGGATGCGAGCAGCCGGCTGGTGCGGGCATGACCGAGGAGGGCACCGAGCCGACCATCCGGCGGGTGCGCTCCCTCGACCTGGGCATCCGCGCCGCGCACAGCGACGGCGACGCGTGCTGCGGAGGCCCGGACCCGGCACGGGTGCCGGCCTCCCCGAGCGACGCGGAGACGGACAGCGAGGGCGACGAGGTCGAGCCGCCGCGTCCGCCGCTCTGGCGCGACCGCGCCCTGCTGCCGTCCGCGATCTCCGGCCTCGCGCTGCTCGCCGGGGCCGTCCTCGGCGGGGTGGGCGCGGAGGTCGCGGGCATCGTTCTCGAGTCCATCGCGCTGCTGGCGGGAGCCTCCACGTTCGTGCCGGGCGCCATCCGGCGTCTGCTGAAAGGCCGGCTCGGCGTCGGCCTGCTGATGACGATCGCCGCCGTCGGAGCGGTCGCACTCGGGCGGATCGGGGAGGCCGCGGCCCTGGCGTTCCTGTTCTCGCTGGCCGAGGCGCTCGAGGACCGGGCGATGGATCGGGCGCGGGAGGGGCTGCGGGCGCTGCTCTCGCTCATTCCGGACACCGCCCGCGTCTCCCGGCTCGCCGGCGACGAGGTGGTGCCGGTGCGCTCCCTGCGGGAGCTGGACATCCTGATCGTGGGCGCCGGCGAGCGCGTCGCGACCGATGGCGTCGTCGTCGAGGGCCGCTCCAGCGTCGACGCCTCGGCGGTGACCGGCGAGTCCATCCCGGTGGAGGTCGGCCCCGGCGACCCGGTGCCCGCGGGAGCGGTGAACGGCTCGGGGACGCTGCGCATCGAGGCCACCGCCGACGGCCGCGACAACTCGCTCACCCAGATCGTCGCGCTCGTCGAGCAGGCCAATTCGCGCAAGGGCGAGCGCGCCCGGCTCGCGGACCGGATCGCGCGGCCCCTCGTCCCCGCGGTGATGATCATCGCGGCGGGAGTGGCCGCGTTCGGCTTCGTCGTTGGGGACCCGGGCACCTGGATCGTCCGCGCTCTCGTGGTGCTCGTCGCCGCCTCGCCGTGCGCCCTGGCGATCGCGGTGCCGGTCACGGTGATCAGCGCGATCGGCTCGGCGTCCCGCTCGGGTGTCGTCATCAAATCCGGAGCCGCCTTCGAGGCCTTCGGGACGATCCGCCGGATCGCCCTGGACAAGACCGGCACCCTGACCCGCAACCGTCCGGAGCTCGTTGCGGTCCGCACCGTCCCGGGGGTCCGGGACGAGGAGGCCGTCGCGCTCGCCGCGGCCCTGGAGTCCTCGAGCACGCATCCGCTCGCGAGGGCCATCGTGGCGGCTGCCCCGGCCGCCCCGAGTGCGGCGGATCTCGTGGAGCTGGCCGGCCGCGGCGTGAGCGCCACGGTCGACGGAGCACCCCTGCGGGTCGGCAGCCCGCGCTGGGTGGCTCCCGGCGAACTCGCCGGGGCGGTCGACGAGTTCGCCTCGCAGGGGATGTCGCTGGTGGTCGTCGAGCGCGACGGCCGGCCGATCGCGGTGCTCGGGGTCCGCGACGAGCCGCGTCCGGAGGCCGCCGAGACCATACGGATGCTGGCTGATCAGGGCGTCGACGTGGCGATGATCACCGGCGACGACGACCGCACGGGGCGGACCATCGCGCGGCAGATCGGCATCGCGGAGGTGTACTCGCAGCAGTCGCCCGCCGACAAGGCGGCCACCGTCGAGCGTCTCCAGCGCGAGCGGCCGACGGCGATGGTCGGCGACGGCATCAACGACGCGCCCGCCCTCGCCACCGCCACCGTGGGCATCGCGATGGGGGCGACGGGTTCGGCGGTCGCCGTCGAGTCGGCCGAGATCGCCTTCACCGGATCCGACCTGCGCCTCATCCCGGTGGCCCTCGCGCACGCCCGGCGGGGACGCCGGATCATGACCGTCAACATCGGGCTCTCGCTCGCGATCATCGTCGGGCTGTTCCCCCTGGCGCTGTTCGGCGTCCTCGGGCTGGCGCAGGTGGTGCTCGTGCACGAGATCGCCGAGGTAATCGTCATCCTGAACGGCGTGCGGATCGCGCGGCGCCCACGGACGGCGACGCGGATCCTCCGCACGGCGCCCGCGACAGCCGTCGGCCCGGTCCCCGGAGCGCAGCGGGAGGACGCGCCGCGGTGACCGCGATGCTGAAGGTCGGCGCGGTCACGGTGGCCGTGGTCGTGGCGGGGATCGGCATCCTGTTCGGGGTCTCCACCCTGCAGCGCGCGCCCGAGCCTGCGGCCGAGCCCGGCACGGCGACGGTGCTGCGCGCGGACACCCGTCGGCTGGACGTGGCGGCCGACGGGAGGGTCACCGTGGTGGAGTTCCTCGACTTCGAGTGCGAGGCCTGCGGTGCTTACTTCCCCCTGGTCGAGCAGCTGCGCGAGGACTACCGCGGGAAGGTGACCTTCGCGTACCGCTACTTCCCCATCCCCTCGCACGGCAACTCGACCAACGCGGCCGTGGCCGTGGAGGCCGCCGCGCGGCAGGGCGGCCTGGAGCCGATGTACCAGCGGATGTTCCAGACGCAGGCGCAGTGGGGCGAGAAGGGCGCCCAGTCACAGGCGCCGCTGTTCCGAACCTACGCGCAGGAGCTCGGGCTGGACATGGCGCGATACGACGCGGATGTCGCCTCGCCGAAGGTGCTCGCCCGGGTCCAGCGTGACTTCCGGGAGGGCCAGCAGCTCGGCGTCGACGGCACGCCGACGTTCTTCGTCAACGGGCGATACCTCGGAACGCCGGCCCCCGAAGACCTCCGGAAGGCGATCGACGACCTGCTCGCCTCCTGAGGAGACGCGTCCTCAGCCGCGGTCGCCCTGCTTCAGCCGCTCCAGGTAGAGGTTGTAGGCGTCGAGCTCCGGATCGCCCTCCACCTCGGCTCGCCGGTCGGCGGCCTTGGCCCGTCGGGTGTCGTCCTGGAACCAGCGGTGCATCACCCACAGGAGCACCAGTACCGTCGGCGCCTCGCCGAATCCCCAGGCGAGCCCTCCGGCGATGCGCTGATCCTCCAGCGGATCCAGTCCTGCCGCCCGTGTCGTCTCCACGAACGCGGAGAGCAGCAGGGTGGGGCTGACCATCACGATCACGCCGAAGAAGGCGTGCACCCCGGTCTCGAAGAACATCTGCAGCACGCTGGTGAAGGGCGACGGCGTCACGGGCAGCGGATCGGAGCTGAGGACGGGCACCGCGAAGAGCAGGCCGGCGCCGAGGAATGCCGCCTCCGCCGCGAGGTGCCCGGCCCGGCTGGCGAGGAGGATGTCGCCCAGCTCGCTCAGGTACAGCCCGTAGTACGCGAGGAGGAACAGGGGGATGGTGACGGCCGGGTGCAGCACCGCGCGCGCACCGCGGGAGCGCAGGGCGCCGACGGCGAACCGGAGCACGGTGCGCCCGAGGCCCCGGTGCGGGACGGCGCGCAGCAACAGGGTGCCGGGGGAGCCCAGGACGAGCAGCGGCGGCACCACGATCATCAGCGTCAGCTGCTGGAACATGAACACCGAGAACAGCCGCCCGCCCCAGGTCTCCACCCCGCCGCTCGTCACCGCGGCGAGGGTGACGCAGCCGACGGCGAACACGAGGGTCCGCGGGACCGACCAGCGCCGCCCCGACGACCAGAGAGCGATCGCCCCGGCCAGGTACATCAGGAGCAGACCGGCCGCCACGACGGGGATCGGGCTGGCCAGCGGGCCGCCGTCGAGCAGCGTCGCGGGGTCCAGCCAGTCCGGCCCCGCAACGTACCGGATCATCGGCACCCGAGAGCCGGGGCGTCGTCGTGGGCCACCCCGACGCCGTGCAGCAGCCCCGTGTGCCCCACGTGGTCGAGCGCGAGCTCGAGCAGCGCCCGGACGTGAGAGTCGGCGAGGCGGTAGTGCGCCTCCCTCCCGATCCGCTGCGCCGAGACCACCCGATGCGCTCGGAGCAGGCGGAGGGCATGCGAGACGGCGGACTCGCTCGACCCGGACACGACCGCGAGGTCCCGCACGCGCAGCGGCCTCGAGGTCAGCGCGACCAGGATGCGCAGTCGCGCCGGATCGCCCAGCAGCGAGAAGACGTCGGCGACGTCGACGATCTCCTCCTGATCCGGGAGAGACCTCCGGATCGTGGCCAGGTCGGCGGCCGGTCCTGCTGAGCTCTGTTCCACGTGCCCTCCTCAGATCGGGCTGTTGAGATGCTCCTCGTCCAGCGACTTCGGGTCGCACTGGATGGTGGCGTGATCGATGTGGTACTCCTCGCGCAGGGTGGCGAGAACCCGCGTCAGCACGGTGTCGTAATCCGCTCCGGGGGCCAGCACCACGTGCCCGCTGGCACTGTCGATGCCCGAGGTGATCGTCCAGATATGCAGATCGTGGACCTCCTCGACCCCGTCGATGCCACGGAGGCGCTCCAGCACCTCGTCGACCGAGATGTTCGGCGGAGCCGCCTCGATGAGGATGCGCAGCGTCTGACGGAGCAGGATGAACGTCCGCGGGAGGATGAACAACCCGATGCCGACGCCGATGATCGGGTCGGCGTAGGGCCACCCGGTCGTGATCAGGATGATCGCCGCGGCGATGACGCCGATCGAGCCCAGCAGATCGCCGAGCACCTCGAGCGAGGCACCCTTGAGGTTGACGCTGTCCTTCGCGCCGGCCGAGAGCAGGCGGAAGCTGGTGAGGTTCACGATCAGGCCGATGACGGCGACGACGAGCAGGGGGACGCCGGGGATCTCGGGCGGCTCGTTGAAGCGCTGGACCGCCTCGTAGATCACGTACACGGCGACGCCGAACAGCAGGAGGCAGTTCGCGAGCGCGGCGAGGATCTCGATCCGGTACATGCCGTAAGTGCGCTGGGTGGTGGTGCGCCGCCGGGCGATGAGGATCGCGGCGAGCGCCATCGAGAGCCCGATCACATCGGTGGCCATGTGGGCCGCGTCCGAGATCAGCGCCAGCGAGGAGATCGCGAAGCCGACGATGAACTCGACGAGCATGTAGGACGCGGTGATCGAGAACGCGATGATCAGCGCGCGGATGTGCTTCCCGCCGCCGGAGGCGACGGTGGCTGCGGAGGCGTGGGAATGACCCTCACCCATGGTGGTGCCAGAGATTATTCATGTGAACAAGTATTCACATGATCGGGGCGGCCCGCTACCCGAACAGGTCGCCGAGCAGCCCGCCACGGCGCCGCTGCCCGCCGCCGTGGCCGCCGCCGTGCCCACCCCCGTGACCGCCGCCGTAGCGAGGGTCGTTCCACTGCTGCGGCTGCGGTGGGGCGGAGTTCTGGCCGGAGGTGTAGGAGTCCTCGCGCTCGAGGATCTTGTCGAGTTCGCCGCGGTCCAGCCAGACCCCCCGGCACTGCGGGCAGTAGTCGATCTCGATCCCGCTCCGCTCCGACAGGGCGAGCTGGGTTCCGTCAACAGGGCAGTTCATGCGTGTTCCTTCCGTGCCGTCGATCGTGCCGATCCGGATGTCGTCCGTCGCCCCCGAGGCGCTCGGCGGCGACGTCACCCTGCTCGAACCGTAGCCGCAATCCCGCGGTGTGGACTGGGAAAGGCGGTGAGGAAGGTTGCGGGCCAGGCTGTGCGAGTCAGGATGCGGTAGACCAGTCGAACGGCGTCGGCGCGGTCGGGGCGCTGCCGTCGCGGGTGACGACGATGGCGATGTCCTGGCGGTCCTTCAAGCGGATGCTCGCCAGCGACCCCGTCGCCTTCTTCCCGTTCACGAACGCCTCGACCCTGGCGTCCTTCTTCCCCTCGGCGAACGTCCCGATCCGGCCCTCGCCCAGCGGCACCCGCCACTCCTGGAAGAGCTGGCCCAGCGTGAAGTCGCGCACGGTCGCCGACTCGACATGCACGATGCCGGTGGAGTCGTGCGTGTGCAGTCCGGACATCCGTCCGGCCGCGTCGACCCCGATGTTCTGGGCCACCGGGACCTCGGCGCCGTCGACGACGATTCGCAGCTTCTGGTGGATGTGCATTGCGGTGCCCATCTCCGGATCGAGCGAGAGGCCGGCTGCCCGGACGGCGGACGCGGTGTCGGCCGGAGCCGGCCAGGGCGGCGCTCCGACCGA
>JACRGJ010000013.1 GCA_016212425.1 Micrococcales bacterium
ACCGACTGGGACACGGACGCCACGATCCCCCGCTACTACGTCCAGGTGCACGCGAGCGAGCGAGAGGACCCCGAGCCCAACGACACGACGGACACGGCGCGCGGGCCCTACGCGGCGAGCTTCCGCGAGTGCGGTCAGATCTCTCCGGCCCAGGACACAGACCTGTACGCGGTCACGGTCGGGCAGGGCGCCGATCTGCGGGCGGAGACCCTCGCGGACGACGGCGCGGTCTGCCCCACCGACACGATCCTCGAGCTGGTCGGCACCGACGGCCTGACGCTCCTCGCCGAGGACGACGACGACGGCGCGGACACGTGCTCGCTCATCGATCCGGCCGCGGCCGCCGGCGCCGCCAACCTCCCCGCCGGCACCTACTTCCTGCGCGTGCGCGGGTATGGCGAGGCGAGTGGCCCCACCGTCCTCGACGTGATGATCATTCCCTAGGGGGAGGCTGCGCCTCCCCCCATGCTCCGCGCTGGCGCGCTCCGCAAAACGCCCCCCCTCCCGGCGGACTAAAGTCCGCCGCTCGCTTCGCTCGGCCGGACGCTGCGCGTCCGGTCTAACCCTTCGCCTTGCGCGCCTGCGCGACGTCGATGACGTCGGCGCCTGGCCCACGCACCACCTTCGCCGGGATGCCTACGGCCGTCACACCGCTCGGCAGGCTCTTCGTGACGACCGCGTTCGCGCCGACCGCGACGTCGTCCCCGATGGTCACGTCGCCGAGCACCTTCGAGCCCGCGCCGAGGTAGACGCGATCGCCGAAGCGCGGCACGGCGTTCTTGCCGCGTCCTGCGGTCCCGATCGTCACGCCCTGGCCGAT
The DNA here is from genome assembly GCA_016212425.1 of Micrococcales bacterium. GTDB lineage: Bacteria > Actinomycetota > Actinomycetes > Actinomycetales > Microbacteriaceae > Schumannella. The sequence goes on from JACRGJ010000013.1 coordinate 821, forward strand.
GGAGCACCCCGCGCCCATCACGGTGTCCGGGTGCACGATGATCGTGCCGAAGTGCCCGATGTAGAACCCCGGGCCGATGTTCGCGCTCGCCGGCACGGAGATGCCGGTCGTCATCTCGACGACCTTGGCGGCGACCTGATAGCCGACCTTGAGCGGCGCGCGCACGGGGCCGGGCGCCTCGCGGTAGACCCACTGGCCGAAGCGATAGACCGCGGTGGCCCAGATGCCCTGCGTCGTCAGGACCGTCTTGGCCTTCGCGGGCAGCGACATGCCGTCGTCGAAATGCCGCTTCAAGTCCTCGCGGAAAGCAGCGAAAATGCCGGCTCTGCTCATGGGCGGACAGGATAGCAGGGGAGGGCGGCGATGAAGATCCTGATGATCTCGGAGCGCTTCCCGCCGGTGTGGGGCGGCTCGCGAAACTACTACTACGAGGTCGCGCGGCGCTTCCCGCCGTCCGAGATGGAGGTCGCGACGAAGCGCGTCGACGGGCACGTCGAGTTCGACGCCCACGAGGCGTTCTCGATCGTCCGCCGCTTCGAGGTCTGGGAGAAGGCCGACTACCGCACCATCCTGACGAAGTACCCCGGCTACATGGCGTACCTGACCGGCGAGCTCGTGCGCGCCGGCGCCGACCTCGTGCACAGCGGCGACGTGTATCCGGCCGGCATCTTCGCGGTCGCCTGGCGGCGGGTGCTCGGCGTGCCGTTCATCTACTGGTCGCACGGCGAGGACCACACGCTCCTCGCGGTCTCGAAGCTGCGCAAGCGCGCGCTATGGATGGTCTGCCGCCAGGCGGACGTCGTCATCGCGAACTCGCGGTTCACGGTCGACAAGCTGCTCGAGTGCGGCGTACATCCGGATCGGATTCGGCTGATCACGCCCGGCGTCGACTACGATCGATTCTCGAAGCCCGTCGAGACCGCCGACCTGCGCGAGCGCTACGGGCTGGCCGGCAAGAAGGTCGTCCTCACGGTCGCCCGCTTCTTCCCGCGCAAGGGCTTCGACACCGGCCTGCGCGCGCTCGCCAAGCTCGCCGGCAAGCACCCGGACGTCGTCTACCTGATGGTCGGCAAGGGCCCTGACAAGCCGCGCATCCAGGCGCTCGCGCAGGAGCTCGGCCTCTCCGACCGCGTGCGCTACGCAGAGGACGTGCCCGCCGACGACCTCGTCCGCCACTACGCGGTGTGCGACGTCTTTCTGCTCGCGAACCGCGCGGACTCGGACGAGCACGGGCAGGTGGACATCGAGGGCTTCGGGATGGTGTTCCTCGAGGCCGGCTGTCAGGGCAAGCCCGTCGTGGGCGGTCGCTCCGGAGGTACGGTCGACGCGGTCGAGCACGGCGTCACGGGCTTCCTGTGCGAGCCCGAGAGCCCGGACGACTTCGCCCAAGCGCTCGACACGCTGCTGTCGGACCCGGCGCGTGCTCGCGCGATGGGCGAGGCCGGTCGCGTGCGCGCGGGCCGGGACTTCCGCTGGGACGCGAAGGCCGACGAGATCCGGCGCCTCTCCGAGGACCTCGTGCGCACGACGCGCCCCCGCCTCGCCTTCCGTGCGCTGCGCAAGCTCGTCCGGGGCCGCTAGCCCGTCCGGGCGGGGCCGCAAGTGGACGCACCCCCGGCGTGACGGGTATCGTTGTCGACGGAGCATCACCGGCACGTCACGTGCGCGCAACGATTTGTCAGGTCGTCGTAGACGATTCCGTGCCGGGAGGGGTGGCTAGGTGACCGAGCGCCCCGCCCTGCTCTTCGACCGCCGCGACCAGGATCTCGTCGAGACCATCAACGAGCTCGCCGAGCGGGGAGTCCAGAAGCGGCACGAACGGCTGCGCAAGCTGTTCAACCCCTTCCTGCACCCGCGTGGGATCAAGGAGCTGTCCGTCGCTCGCGAGCAGCGGATCGCCGACGCGGTGATCCAGCTGCTCGACTCGCTCGACGGCGATCAGGCGCAGGAGCGGCTCAAGGCGCTGGCCTCTCTGAAGGACGAGATCCTCGAAGGGGGCTCTCCGATCAACGCGGGCCGCGTCCTGATCGAGAAGATGAAGCAGCTCGTGCGGGGCCGTGGATCGATCACCCAGCAGCTCGAGTGCGCCCACGACTTCTTCGACGCGGTCGCGGGCGGCCCAGGGGTGGTCCGGCGGCTCTTGCGCGAATGCCACCTGCTGGAGATGTCCGAGAAGTGGAACCAGGTGGCCTACGACCACCACGTCCACGACGCCTACACGAAAGGCCGTAAGTCACCCACGCACCTCGTCGTCGACGCCTGGATCAAGGGCATCCGCGAGATGACCGTCGTCTACTACTACTGCACGAACCTCGAGGCGATCGGTGAGCTCGTTGAGGCGGCCGCCCTGATGGGGATCGCCGTCCAACCTGGCATCGAGATGTCGGCACGCCAGCGGGGCAAGTACGCGCAGTTCATCTGGACTCCGCTCGGCCTGCAGACCGCGCGAGAGTACGTCGACTTCTTCGCCCGGCCGGCGCAGCGCGCGCTTTTCGAAGAGGGGGCGGACGTCATCCGATACAACACGAGCCAGGTGCTGGATCTGCTCCGATCCTTCAACCGAACCCGGCTCGACGAGATCCGGACCGGCCTCGAGATCGACCTTCTTCCGATCGACGAGGTCGAGTTCATGCAGTTCGTCGGGCCCGGCCAGCCGGCGAAGTCGCACCTCGCCGAGTTCATCTACCAGAAGGTCGTCGACTGCGGTCGGGCGAAGCTGCCGGAGCTGCGGGCGAGCTGGAGGGACGGCTCCGCGGCCGAGCGGCGCCGCATCGAGGAGTGGCTGGCCCGCCTCGAGGCGGTCGCCCCCGAGTCGCTGGCCAGGACCCACCTGGCCTGGAGCAGCCACCCGGACGTCGAGAACCCGAACGTGCCGCACGAGGGCGAGCACGTCCCGGCGCTGCTCCTGCGCTCCTGCGCCGAGACGCTCGGCAGGCTCGAGGACCTCCGCTCCGGCTCGGCCATCACGCTCAACCTCGGCGATCTGTCTGCCGCGGACGTGCTCGAGATCCTCTACGACGGACGCGGGGCCATCACCCACCTCGAGATCTTCAACGTCAAGGACCATCACCGCGAGCCGAACCCGGACGCCAGGGCCATCGGGCGCCTGCGGCTCGTCCTGAACACCGGCAACCCGATCGTCTTCAAGCGGACCGTCAAGGAGATCATCCAGCAGGTCGAGCACGGTCGCGAGGAGCCGGAAGCGGCGAAGCGGGATCGGCTGGCCAAGCTGCACGCCATCCTGGCCGACTTCGAGCCGCTGCTGACGCGCTACAGGCGAGCGCCGCTGGCGAGCCGGACCGGCAGCGACTCCGTGGGCCGAGGCCGGGCCAGAGCCGGGATGGGGCTCGCCCTGATGCCGACTCTGCCGCGGCGCACCGTGCGGGAGTTCCTGCGCCACCCCGGCACGCGCGAGATCGTTCCGGTCCACAGCGAGGCGGAGCTGCGCACCACGTGGCGCCAGCGACGCAGCGATCTGGGCGCCATCGACCTTCTGCTGCGCGCCGTTCGCCGCGTCCCCGGGCTGCGATCGCTCGGGTACGACCGCACCGAGGCCTGGACCGTCGTCCCCAACGCCACCGCGCTGTCGGATCGCGGCAACATCCTCACCCTCGGTGGATCGCCGGAGCACGAGATCGTCGACTTCCCTCTGGCCGAGCCGGAGGAGAAGGCTCCCAGGCTCCGCTGGCGGTACCTCAGCAAGCGCTTCAAGAACGGCGGCAAGGCCTTCTTCGGGCTCGTGCCTGCCTTCCTCACGTTCATGCTCACGAAGGACTGGTGGCTGCTCGCCTACTTCGGGGCGTTCATCTGGTTCGGCATCACGGGTCTGCGCAACGTGATCCAGTCGGTGTTCGGCGGCGGCGGGCTCTTCCGCTCGGAGCTGCTGCACTGGCGCGACCTGGTGAGCTGGTCGAGGGTGGCCGACTCGCTCCTGTTCACGGGCTTCTCGGTCCCGCTGCTCGACTGGCTGGTCAAGTCGGTCCTGCTCGATCGGACGCTGGGGATCACGACGACCACGGCGCCCCTCGCCCTGTACAGCGCCATCGCCGTCGCCAACGGCACGTACCTTCTGTCCCACAACGTGCTGCGGGGGCTCCCTCGCGCGGCGGCGCTCGGCAACCTCTTCCGCTCGGTCCTGTCCATCCCCCTGGCCTTCGGCCTGAACGCGCTGCTCGTGAAGGTGCTGCAGGCTCGGGGCCTCGACGCGGCCGAGGCGAGCCTCGCGCTCCAGAACTGGGCGGCGGTGATCGGCAAGCTGGCCTCGGACACCGTGGCCGGCTTCATCGAGGGCGCGGCCGACCGGAACGTGAACGTCCGACAGCGTCACCTCGACATCGGCGCCAAGCTCGCCGACCTCCTCGACGTCCACGGTCGTCTGGAGGTCCTGTTCCCCGAGATCGACGTGGCCGACTGGCTGGTCTCGCCGAAGAAGTTCCACCGCGCCATCGGCAAGGAGGCGCAGGTGCTCGAGCAGCAGCAGATCGTCAACGCCCTCGACCTCATGTACTTCTGGATGCACCAGCCGCGGGCGCGGGCGGTCTTCGAGAGCCACCTCGAGCGGGCGACCCCGGAGGAGCGGCGCATCATCCTGCTGACGCAACGCCTGCTCGAGCGCGATCGCGCCATCTCGTCCCTGTTCCTCGACGACCTCGTGGGGCGCAAGTACGATCGTGCGCTCGCGTTCTACCTGTCGAAGCGCAAGACCTACCTCTCGGGCATGCAGGCGCTGGCCGCGAAGGTGGGCGTCGACTGGCGGGGCAAGGTGGTCGACGAGTCACCGACCGCCTCGCCGGTCCCCGCGCCGCCCGCCGATTCGGACGCGCGCGCGGCCGCGGGCGACGGCGGCCCGACGAGCCCCATCTCCTCCTGAGGCGTCACCTCGTCTCGCGCTGAGCGAGGACCGCCGCTCCCGTGATCCCGGCGTCGTCGCCCAGCTTGGAGGCGACGATCTGCACGCCCTCCATGCTCCCCGGCATGGCGTGGTCGCGGGCGCTCTCGACGATCACGGGCATCATCTCGTCGGCCATCGCCTCGAGGACGCCGCCGCCCAGCACGACCATCTCGGGGTTGAGGACGTTGATCAGGTTGGCGGCCGCGATCCCGATGTACTCGGAGGCCTCCTTGACGACTCGCTCGACGAGCTTGTCACCGCGGCGGATGGCCTTGCGGAGGTCGCCGCTCTTGAGGTCACCCTGCTCGTCGATGGTCCCGCTCAGGGCGGTCTTCTCGCCGCCTTTGATGCCGGCCTTGATGCGCTGGACGATGGCGGTGCGGCTGGCAAGGGCTTCGAGGCAACCCTTGTTGCCGCAACCGCACCTGGGCCCATCCACCAGAAGGACCATGTGCCCCACCTCGCCCGCGGTGTGGCCGAACCCACTGTACAGCTCCCCGCCGAGGATCAGACCAGCGCCGATGCCGGTTCCGACGAACATCCCGACCATGCTGCGGGGAGCCCCCTGTAGCTCGCCGACGTAGACACCGAGCGCGGCGACGTTGCCGTCGTTCTCGACGAACACCGGCACTCCAAGCGCCTTCTCCAGCTCGGCCTTGAGGGGGATGTCTCTCCACCCCTCCATGTTCGGGGCGAAGATGACGGTCCCATCCTCGAACTTGACGGCCCCCGGAGCGCCGACGCCGATGCCGGCCACCTGCTTCATCGACAGGTCGGCCTCGTCGACGGCGTCCCGAACACAACGCTCGACCCGCTCGATCACGGACTTGACGCCGCGTGACTGCTTCGTGCTGAGCTTGGCCGTCGCCACGCACAGGGGAGGGTCCTTGAAGACGCCAGCGAGGATCTTGGTCCCACCGAGGTCGACGCCGACGACGTACTCGGCCTTTCCGTTGCCCATCGCCGACTATCCTGGCGAACGTCCAGCGGCGGCCAGCCGCGCTGGGTCCCGCATCGACCTGCTCGCTGCGGCGAGGGCACTTCGTCGACTCCTCGCTCCCACGCGTGGTCGAGCGTAGCACCTGCAGCAGCCGAACGTCCTCGGTGTCCCTCGGTGGTCGCGTCGGGCTGTCCGGCCTCCATCGCACCCAGCCGCGGCCCCCCGTCTTTTCCCCACGTCCGCTCTCGCGTAGTATTCGCTCTTACTTCCATCACCGCCCGGGGGAATGGGGCACGCACCGCGGAGGTGGTTGGCATGAGTGTTCCGTCGTTCGTCGTTCGTCGTTCGTCGTTCGTCGTTCGTCGTTCGGGGCCTGTCCTGAGGGCGCGTGGGGGCCACGGCCATGACCTCTGCCGCGCTCGAACGCGCTCGACTGGTCATCGTCGATGCGCGGCCGCCAACCGCCGCGCCGCTGCGAGGGCTCGTCGAACGAGCGGCCGTCGATCACGAGATCCTCGTGGTGTCGACCGCGGATCGTGCCCTCGAGGCGATCTCCGTCCGCCCTCCGGCCGCCGTGCTCGTCCACGCGGAGATCGGTAGTGCCCCGAGCTCCGCTGCGACTGGACCAGTGATCGCAGCTACTTGCCATCGGCTCCACCCCGACTTTCCGCTGCTTGTCTACACGGAGAACCCCGCGAACGGCCACGAGGCCGAGCTCGCCCGGCTTGGGCTTGCCGTGCCCGTCGTCCTCGACAGTCGGCTCATCGAGTCCTTCGGCGCCGTCCTGCGCGATCTCGTGCGCTGCGCTGCAGGACAGCGGCGCCTCTTCCGGCTGTCTCGGCCGACCTCCGCAGCCGCGCGCGAACCGTCTCTGCCCGAGACGTTCCGGATCGAGCGCTTCCTGTGCGAGGCCCGTGATTCGCTGCTGCGCGTGGCAGCGCGCGAGCACCCGGACCGAACACGAGCGGCCGCGGGTGCCTGCCTCTCCCTGAGGGCATTCCTCGATCACCTGAGCAACGATGGCGAGCTCTTCCCCCGCGGCGGGCGTCCGCGGTCGATCCGAGGGCAAAGCGTGCTCTGGTGCTCGGGCGCCCAGCCCCCACCCTGGCTCGCCGCGGCTGCTGAGACCTCGGAGGTCGAGGTTCGCACGGTTCCTCCCGGCTCGCTGCGCCCCGCGACGGCACTGCACCCCGCAACCGTCGCCGTGGTTCTCGAACCGACCGACGCCGCCAGCGCTGCGGACGCCTGGCTTGCTGACCGCTGTCGCCGGCCGCTGCTCATCACGGGCGTTCCATCAGCGCCGGTCGGCGTCCTGCTCGACGAGCTCTTCCCGGCGGAGCGTGTCCTGTTCCTGCCCGAGGCTGCCGCGGAGCTCTTCGAGGTCGGACGCTGCGCTGCGCACCTCTACCGCGACGAGCGCGCCGAGCTTCGACTTCCGTACCGACCCGACGGCAAGCCCGCGTGGCCGCTCGACGTGCGGCGGCTGCTCCGGCGCACCGACGCACGGATCCTGCTGCTCGCGCGGCAAGCTGCAAGCACCCTCGCAGATGCCGCCGAGCTCGTGGGGCTTCCGGAGAGAACCCTCTCGAGGCCAGGCTGACTGGCGTCAGTCCGAGCCGGCCAGTTTCCGCAGCGAACAACGGACGCGACACGGCCCTCAAGGAAGGGCAATAGGGAGGTCGGGCAGTTATCCGTCGTCTGCGAAAGGACAGCGCATGGCACAGGGACGAAGCGACTTGCAGTCCGTCACCAGCATCTCGGGCAACAACGACCAGGACGTGCGTTTCGCCGGGCGTATTCCGGGCGGTGCGAAATCGGGATTGGGCTGCCTCACCATCACGAACCCGGCGGGCGCTGGGTCCCTGAGTATCTTGACCTCGCCCGACCTCAACCTCGACCCCACCCTCTGGAAGTCAATCGGATCCTTCACGAGCCTCACAGCAAACGGCTTCCAGACGCTGAACCTCACCGCGATGTGCGACTACATCCGCTGGTCGGTGAGCGGCATGACGGGCGGCCCCCTCCGCTTCAGCCTCGTCGTTTACTCCTTCGACGCGTGAGGCGGAGCGATGTCGATCGAGACTGGTGAAGAAGCGCAGGGCACTGGGCTTCCGTCGACCCGGCACTGCGGGTGCGACCCGCCCGACTGGTGGTGTGGTCCGACCTTCGTGCCGTCGCCTCGGATGACCCGTCGGCTGACGGGGTGTGTTCGGCCACGCCGAGCCTGGGTCGCGGGGCCGCCGCTGACGTCTTCGGCTCAGCCGGCCCGATGTTGCGGCCACATCGCGAACCCTGGGGCGCACTCCTTGCCGAAAGGCCTAGAGCCGGCGTGTGCGCGAGTGGACGGTGGCGTGGCTTCTTCGGCGAGCATGACCGCGCCGCCCGGTCGGTCTGCGAACCCCGCGCTAGCCCGCGGCGGACGACGAACGGTGACTCCCGGGTCCGAGGTCGACAGACCGCTTTCTGAGGAGAGCGAATCCGACCACCGACTCTCCGAGGCGGGCGATGTCCCACGGCTCGCCAGAGCCCCGCAGCTGATCGAGCAGCGAGCCAACCGAACCGGGAGGATTCTCCGATGACCACGACGGGGTACCTCGGGCACATCGACGACGAGGAGCATGACCGCCGGGGCGGCGTGCTCCGCCTCTACGGGCTCTCCGCCGATGACCAGGCGAGTCTCCGCGCCTGGATTGGTCCCCGGTTGAGCCATCCCGAATGCGGCGCCTTCGTCGTCCACGCGGATGGCGACGCGGTCGCCAAGCTGTACGCAACGAGCATGACCGAGGGGCGCCTGAACTTGGGCGTCTTGGATGACCAGGGGCAGGAGAAGGCAACGGCGCAGTTGGAAGGCGGCTACGGCGGCGGCCGAAAGGCTCGACTGAGGCTGGGGATCCTGGACGACGAGGGGCACGTTCAGGACACGGTGCGGCTCTACGCCGGCTCTGGTTCTCACCCAGGCCTCGTGCTTGGCAGGGACGGTGGAAGCTCGATCGAACTGGGCTGGGATGGGGGCGGCGAACCCTTCGTGGAGGTCGCGAGCGGGCAGCACTTCACGCGCCTGAACTTGTTCGGAATCTACAGCAGCACCAAGGAGAACAACTTCGTCGCCGTGCACCCCCGGGACCCGAGTCTCGCGATTCACTACTGCGTTCTCGAGGGTCCTGAGGTCGGCACCTACCTGCGCGGCTCCGCGCGTCTCGCGGGCGGTCGCGCGGTCGTCACCCTCCCCGAGCACTTCGCGGACGTGACGGCCGACGAGGGCCTCACCGTTCAGCTGACTCCGTCGAGCCGGACGTCGAAGGGCGTCTGCGCGACCACGTTGACGGTGAACAGGCTCGTGATCGAGGAATTGCTCGACGGGCAGGGGGAGTACGATGTCCATTATCACGTGCATGGGGTCCGCAAGGGGCATGAGTCGTTCCGTGTCATCCGGCCGCAGCGAGACTTGCGGCGGGAGCCTCGCGGGACCGAGCCGACGCGAGACGACAGCTGACCGAGGCCGAGGTCGGCGAACGACTGGCGCGGCCCCCGGCGACCGCGGTGAAGGGCAGGTCCGGTTGCTGCCTGTTCAGACGGCAGTTGACGTTCGTGCCCTTCGGCAGCCTGGATCCTTCCGCTACCGTGCGCTCGGGGATGTCGACCACGATGAGTGCTGATGACCGCTGAGGAGACCGATCCCGCCGTCCGCACGCCGCGGCCCTCGAACCAAGGGCCTGCTGGCCTGCGCCGTCGTCTCGCAGCTACTCTGGTCCGGGCCTTTCTGGCGAGCGGGCTGCTTGCGACCTACATGTGCGGGGACCCGAAGGAGCCGTGCGGGTCACATCCTCCTCCCGAGTGCTGGAGCAACGACGACTGCCCAAAGGGGCTTCGGTGCGACCTGGATCCAGTTCCTGATGCACCTCCGAACCAGTGCGTCGATCGGACCTCGTGGGTTGGAGGTAATTGCGATCCCGACCACTGTGTTCCCTGCCTATGCTCGTCCGCTGTCGCCTGCGTGAGCGACGGCCCGGACGCGGGCACTTTCAGCTGCCAGCTCGATTGCACGTCGGACGACGAGTGTCCGGACGGCTTTCTCTGCGCGCTCACCGATGACGGCATCATCGACTACTGCGTGCCCGTCGCTGACGGAGGACCCTGAACCCGAAGGATCGAGGCAAGACATGAGAGCCTCTGAATTCACCGTTGATTCAGAAGAGCCTGGCCGTGTTCCCGATGAGTTCCTGCTCGTCGACTCCAGGATGGCGGCGCGGAGACAAGAGCGGGAGTACCGCCTCGAACACGTCTGGCACGGTCCCTGGGAGGACCACAGCGTCACCGGAGTCAGCGCGCCCGGCTGCGAAGGAGTTCCCGGTCGGTTCGATATCCGAGCCGTCGACGAACTGTGTCTCCTCGAGGTCAGAGTACGAGTGCTTCTCAACCCGATGGAGGAACCGGTCGGCGAGGGGTTCGAGTCGATGGATCCCGTCAACTGCCCGCACGCCGGCTCGGTAGCGACGGCCGACGCGGTGAGGGAGAGGGCCCGAACCTGGCGCGAGGTCATCCGGGACACCTGGTCGCGCAAGTACCGGATCCGCGCTCTCGACCCCGCTTGTCCATGTCCGGCGTACGATGTCGATGTCGCCCCGCAGTTTGTCGACCTGGGAGAGGAGCAGCACCAGGTGCGCGTGCACAGCGGTTGCGAAGCCACTCGAATCGATTCTGCGAACTGGTACATGGGGATGTCCAACCTCACCGCCGCGCATGAATTTGGCCACCTCCTCGGCCTCGACGACGAGTACTGGGGAAGCTGCGTGGTGACGAGCGGACGCAGCATCATGTGGGCCCCGGATATCGTGAATCTGATCGCTCCGGGTACTAGCAAGGTGCAGCTGTTTCACTACCATCACTTCGCGGAGTGGCTGTCCGCCAACAGACCGTGCCAATTCGAAGTGGGGCGGATCGAGGACATCCCCACTTCTCTGTGGGGAAAGGGAGCAGGGTCCTTCCTGGAAGCCGCGCTCGATGCTGTCTTCTGAGGCGCTCAAGGCCTTCGTGTGAGTGGGACGCGCCGCCGCCGTTCCGACTCCAGATGGCGATCCGTCTTGACGTCGCGCCCTTCCTGATCCGGGCTCGCGGCGCCTGGCTCGTGGACAACGGCGAGGAGCCGACGAGCGTCGCCGAGTTGGAGCGGCTTGGATCACTCGCCCGGCGGCTCGTCCGGCGGGTCCGGGTCGGGGTCGTCCGCCCGGTCGACGAACAGCAGGGCCGCTCCCTCGTACACTCCGAGCAGGCGAACGTCCGAGCCGATGTCGAACAGGAAGAATAGGTCGCGGGTCGCGTGCCGCGCCCACCAGTGCGCTGCGGGCGGGATGCTCACCCGGAGGTCCGAATCCGCCGGGAGGGCCGACTCAAGAGGTGTCGATCAATTGCCTCGCGGCGCGCTGCGCGCGCCGCGAGGGGTTGTTTTTTTTGGGGCAAGGAGCTCGCGTCGGAGCGCTTCGCGCTCCTGCGGGTTTGGGGTTTGGGGGTCAGGGGCCACCGCACGCAC
>JACRGJ010000014.1 GCA_016212425.1 Micrococcales bacterium
CGCCCGCGAGCACGGACAACACGACCCGGACCTTCCGCTCCGCGGCGATCGTGGGCGGACGACTCATAGATTCAAACCTTTCAGCTGGGGCGTTGCATCAGCAACTAACAACCCCTGCCACTAAGTCTGACGCGCGACACGATGACCCAACGCGAGCACACCGTAGGCACCAACCCCACCCAAAAGACACCTCTAGAAATCCTCGAGCCCCGCGTGTAGCGTGATCCTCTCGTTCCACAGCGCTCGAGCCGACAGTAAGCTCCGCCCGAAACAGCCCGGGATGGGGTCTTCCCAGTTGGTGATCGAAGTCCAGCCCGCTGGGGGTGTTCACGCCGAGGCCCGCCACCGTTGTCCTTCGGTTCTAGCCGCTCAACCTCGGTCATGACGGCGTGATCGAGGAACGCGCCGAGCGATCGCAAGCGCGCTGAAGCGCTGCCCGGTAGGGACCGACCGCATCTCGATCGTTGCCATGATCTCGCCGGCTCACGAGTCGTCCGTCGCGGTGCCACGTACGCAAGTCGCCTCACTCGCGGCCGTCTGACCTCCAGCACCCCCCGCTGCCGCTTCTAGGCTGGACCCGTGGAGTCCTTCGACGTCGTCGACCTCATCCGTGCCAAACGCGACGGGGGGACGCTCTCGACGCCGCAGATCGACTGGCTGATCGACGCCTACACCCGCGGCCTGGTCGCGGACGAGCAGATGTCGGCGATGACGATGGCGATCTTCCTCAACGGGATGGGCCGGGAGGAGATCCGCGACCTCACCGCGGCGATGATCGCCAGCGGCGAGCGGCTCGACTTCTCCCACCTCGCGACGCCGACCGCCGACAAACACTCCACCGGCGGCGTCGGCGACAAGATCACGCTCCCGCTCGCCCCGCTGGTCGCCTCCTTCGGGGTGGCGGTGCCGCAGCTGTCGGGGCGGGGACTGGGCCACACCGGCGGCACCCTCGACAAGCTCGAGTCCATCCCGGGCTGGCGGGCCTCCCTCACCAACGCGGAGTTCCACCGCCAGCTCGAGTCGGTGGGCGCGGTGATCTGCGCCGCCGGATCGGGGCTTGCGCCGGCCGACGGGCGGCTCTACGCGCTGCGCGACATCACCGGAACGGTCGAGTCGATCCCGCTGATCGCCTCCTCGATCATGTCGAAGAAGATCGCCGAAGGCACCGCCGCGCTGGTGCTGGACGTGAAGTTCGGCTCGGGTGCCTTCCTGCGCGAGGAGGCGCGCGCCCGCGAGCTCGCCGAGACGATGGTGCGCCTGGGTCAGGATGCCGGAGTCGCCACCCGCGCCCTGCTCACCGACATGAACACCCCGCTCGGCCGGACCATCGGGAACGCGAACGAGGTGCGCGAGTCGGTGGAGGTGCTCGCCGGAGGCGGGCCGGCGGACATCGTGGAGCTCACGGTGGCCCTCGCCCGGGAGATGCTGGACCTCGCCGGGCGCCCGGACGCCGACCCTGGTGCGGCGCTGCGCGACGGCCGGGCGATGGACACCTGGCGGGCGATGATCGCGGCGCAGGGCGGAGACCCGGATGCCGCCCTCCCGGCGCCGAGCGAGACGCACACCGTGACGGCCGAGCGCGACGGGGTGCTGCTGGAGCAGCGGGCGCTGCCCTTCGGCATCGCCGCGTGGCGGCTCGGCGCCGGCCGCGCCCGCAAGGAGGACGCGGTGGTGCACTCCGCGGGGATCGACCTGCACGCCAAGCCGGGCGACACCGTCCGCCGCGGCGATCCGCTGTTCACCCTCGCCGCCGAGGATCCCGCGCGCTTCGACCGGGCCCTGGAGGCTCTCGAGGGCGCCTACCGCATCGGCGACGACGGCGACCGGTCCGCTGCGCCCGGCCCGCTCATCCGCGACCGCGTCGGCTGAGCGCCGCATCCGCGCCCCCTCTCCTTCCCGAGGGGTCGCACTTCGTCGCCCGAGCCGCGGAACCGGCCCCGCCTGACGAAGCTGCGACCCCTCGGCGCTGAGGAGCCGGGGCCGGGGCGCGAAGGCTCAGGGGAGGCGCGCGAGGGCGTCCTCGACGTGGGACCAGAACCGCGAGGCGTCGACCGCGAGCGCGACCGAGGTGGTGGTGCCCTCGGGCGCGGGGGAGCGGAGGTCGGCGACCGTCATCCCCAGGGTGAGGGCGCCGCGCAGCTCCACGTCGAGGGGCGCCCGCACCACGGTGAGCAGGGTCGGGTCGATGACGTGCGCGACCGCGACCGGATCGTGCACGGGAGGGGCATCGAAGCCCTGCGACGAGAGGTACGCGCCGCCGTAGAACTCGAGCAGCTCGTCCACGACGCGGGCGGATGCGGTGCCGACCGCCCGCAGCCGCGTCCGCACGTCCGGGCCGGCCAGCGCCTGATGGGTCGCGTCGAGGCCCACCATCGTGACGGGCCAGCTCTCGCCGACGACGATCGCCGCCGCCTCGGGGTCGGCGACGATGTTGAACTCGGCCGTCGCGCTCCAGTTGCCCACGTGCACCCCGCCGCCCATGAACACGACCTCGCGGACCCGGTCCACGATCCGCGGCTCGAGCCGTGCCGCCAGGGCGATGTTCGTCAACGGGCCCGTCGGCACGAGCGTGAGGGAGCCCGGCTCGGAGTCCATCACGAGGTCGATGATCAGCCGCGCGGCGTGGCGCACATCGAGCAGCCGCGTCGGTTCGGGGAGGTCGGGGCCGTCGAGGCCGGACTCGCCGTGGATCTGGGGGGCGTATTCCACCGCGCGCACCAGCGGGCGGCCGGCACCGGCGGCGATCGGCACCGCGTCGAGCCCGGCGAGCTCGGCGATCGCGAGCGCGTTCCGGGTCACCTTCGCCAGCGCCTGGTTGCCCGACACGGTGGTGATGGCGACCAGGTCGATCTCGGGCGACCCGGCGGCGAGGAGGATCGCGATGGCGTCGTCGTGGCCGGGGTCGCAGTCCAGGATGATGCGGCGGGGCATGCGTCGAAGCCTAGGACGACGGCCGCAGCCGCCGGGCGCGACAGAATCGGCAGCATGACCGACGACCCGGCCGCCCGCGGCGCCGCCCGCATCTCCTGGATCCGCTCGCGGATGCCGCTGCTCGCCCACGTGCGTGAGGACTTCGCCGCGTCCCGCCCTTTCTCGGGTCGGCGCATCGGGATGTCGCTGCACCTCGAGCCGAAGACCGCGGTGCTGCTGGAGACCCTCGCCGCCGGCGGCGCCGAGATCGTGGCCACCGGCAACCACGGGTCCACGCAGGATGACGTGGTCGCTCACCTGCAGAGTCTCGGCATGACGATCCACGGCCGCCGCGACGACACGGTCGCGCAGCACGAGCGCCACATCGCCGCAGTGCTGGATGCCGCGCCCGACATCCTGCTCGACAACGGCGGTGACCTCGCCGCCGGGGTCGTCCGTCGCCGGGCCGCCGCCGAGGTGGCCGCCGTGGCGGCCGCCACCGAGGTGGTCGGCGGCACCGAGGAGACCACCTCCGGCGGTCTGCGCCTGCGCCGGGAGCTCACCGGCGAGGTTCCCTTCCCGGTGATCGTCATCAACGACTCCGTGCTCAAGGCGATCGGCGAGAACGAGCACGCCGTCGGTCAGTCGGTGGTGGAGAGCATCCAGCGCATCACCAACCTCCGCATCCCGGGCCGGCGGGCGCTCGTGGTCGGCTACGGCTGGTGCGGTCGCGGGGTCGCCCGCTACCTCCGTGCGCTCGGCGCGAAGGTCGCCGTCGCCGAGATCGACGAGCTGAAGGCGTTCGAGGCGGCGATGGAGGGATACCGGGTCACCACCCCGGCGGCGATCGGCGACTGGCCCGAGCTCGTCGTCACCGCCACCGGCGCGCCGGGGGTGCTGGGGGCGGACTTCTTCGCGCGGATGGCCGACGACGTCGTCCTGGCCAACTGCGGTCACGTGCCGTGGGAGATCGACGTGCCGGCCCTGCGGGCCCTCGCCGTCGCCACCGACGCGGTCGACGACGGGATCGAGCGGTTCACCCTGGGCGACGGACGCACCGCGGTACTCCTCGCCGACGGGCGGATGATGAACCTCGCCGGACGGGAGCCGAAGGGGAACTCGCTGGAGTCCATGGATCTCGGGTTCCTGCTGCAGACGCTCTCCCTCGAGCGCGTCGCGACCCGGGCATCCGAGCTTCCGCCGGGCCCGCAGCCGGTGCCGGAGGACCTCGAGCGGGAGATCGCCCGGCGGGTCCTCGCGGTGATGGGCGCGGACCGCTGATCGGCGGGTCGCCGGCGACCGTCCCCGCATCCGCTCAGCACCGCCGACGGTAGGTTGGGAGCCATGAGCGAGGCCGCCCGTGCGCACGACGACGACGCGACGACGAGTGTGCAGGGGCGGTCGATCCGGCAGCTGCCGAAGGTGTCGCTGCACGATCACCTGGACGGCGGACTCCGCCCGGCGACCGTGCTCGAGCTGGGACGCGCGGAGGGCTTGGACCTTCCGGCCGCGACACCCGAGACGTTGGCCGACTGGTTCCACGCGCAGTCGGTCTCCGGGTCGCTGGTCGAGTACCTGAAGACCTTCGACCTCACCATCGCGGTGATGCAGACCGAGGAGAACCTGCGGCGGATCGCGCGCGAGTTCGTCGAGGACCTCGTCGCCGACGGCGTGGTGTGCGGGGAGATCCGCTGGGCACCGGAGCAGCATCTGACCCGGGGGCTCTCGCTCGATGCGGCCGTGGCGGCGGTGCAGGCGGGCATCGACGAGGCCGTGATCGCGGCGGGCGGGCGCATCCGGGTGGGGCAACTCGTCAGCGCGATGCGGCAGAACGACCGCGGGCTCGAGATCGCCGAGCTCGCCCTCCGCCACCGGGACGCCGGTGTCGTCGGATTCGACATCGCGGGCCCCGAGGCGGGCTTCCCGGCCTCCCGGATGTCGGACGCCTTCGACCTCCTGCTCTCCGAGGGCCTGCCGATCACGGTGCACGCCGGTGAGGCCGACGGGATCGAGTCGATCCGCGGCGCGATCGTCGACGGGCACGCCCTGCGGCTCGGGCACGGCGTGCGCATCATGGAGGACATCGAGGTCCGCGATCGCGGCGAGGGCGACGTCGGCCTGCGGCTGGGTCGACTCGCGCAGTGGGTGAAGGACCGGCGGATGCCGTTGGAGACGAGCCCGTCCTCCAACCTCGACACGCAGGCGTTCACCGGCACGCGGATGGACCAGCATCCGCTCGACCTGCTGTTCCAGGTCGGCTTCGCCGTCACGATCAACACCGACAACCGGCTGATGTCGCGCACCACCCTGAGTCGCGAGCTGGGACGGGTCGTCGACGCGTTCGGCTACGGCCTGGACGAGCTGCTCGCGTTCCAGCTGAATGCGGCCGAGGGCGCGTTCC
>JACRGJ010000016.1 GCA_016212425.1 Micrococcales bacterium
CCTCGGGCAGCTCCGGGTAGCCGCGCAGCGCCGAGAGGAACGTGTCGCTCCAGGCGTCGTCGGCATCCTGCACCCCGAGCATCGCGCGGCACAGCCGCAGCACGGTCGCGCCGTGCTGAGCGACGGTCCGCTCGAACGGGGTCTGCACACTCACATCCTGTAGTCGCTCCGGGCGATGCGGATGTGAGGCCCGACGGTCGGGTCGGGCCGCGCGGCGGCTGCGTGATAGCCTTTCGGGGCTGTCCGGGCACCGGACCGCGGGCCCATGGCGCAGTTGGTAGCGCGTCTCGTTCGCAATGAGAAGGTCGGGAGTTCGAATCTCCCTGGGTCCACCGTCCTCGGCGACTCCGGTCGCACCCCGCGGCCACTCGCCGAGCCCCTGGCCCGCACATCCTGGCATCGGGTTGGATGGCACGGATGACCTCCGCCGAGAACGACCCCGCACCCCGCTCCACCACACCCCGCTCCACCACACCCCGCTCCACCACACCCCGCTCCGCCACCGGCGCCCGAGCCGGCTGGGCGGTGCTCGGGGCGGGATCCATCGCCCGGCGCTTCGTGTCGCAGCTGCCGTCCTCGGGCGGAGAGCTCGTCGCCGTGGGAAGCGCCGCCACCGAACGAGCGGATGCCCTGGCCGACGAGGCGGCGGGGTACGGCTTCACCGGCGTGCGCCGGGGCAGCTACGCCGAGGTCCTCGCCGACCCCCGCGTCGACGCCGTCTACGTCGCCACCGTGCACACCGGACACGCCCGGCTCGTGATCGACGCCCTCGAGGCGGGCAAGGCGGTGCTCTGCGAGAAGCCGCTGGCGCCGAACTTCGGCACCGTCGAGGCGCTCGTCGACGCGGCCCGCAGCGCCGGCGTGACGCTCGTCGAGGCGTTCATGTACCGCTTCCACCCGCAGACCCGCGAGCTGCTGCGGCTGGTGCGCGAGGGGGCCATCGGCGAGGTGACGCACATCGACGCGAGCTTCGCGTTCCGCACCGACGCGCGCGAGGGGCGCCTCTACGACGCGGCGACCGCGGGCGGCGGCATCCTCGACGTCGGCGGATACCCGATGTCGCTGGCCCGCGCCGTCGCCGGGGCGGCCCGCGGTGCGGTCTTCGCCGACCCCGTCGCGCTCACGGCCGGCGGCACGCTCGGACCCACCGGCGTCGACGAGTGGGCCACCGCCGAGCTGACCTTCGCGAGCGGGATCACCGCGTCGGTGCGGTGCGGCATCGCCCTCGAGGAGGCCAACGCCGCCGTCGTCTACGGCACCCGCGGGCGCATCCTGCTCACCGACCCGTGGACCCGCCAGCCGTCCCAGCAGCTGGTGCTCTCGGTGGTCGGGGAGGAGCCGCGGCCCATCGTCTTCGCCGGGGAGCTGCCCTACGCCCTCGAGGCGGACGCCACCGTCGCGGCCCGCGGGGGTGAGGCGCCCGAGGTGAGCCTCGACGACAGCCTCGGGAACGCCCTGGCGCTGGACCGGTGGCGCGCCGCGCTCGGACTCCGCTACCCATTCGAGGCGGAGGGCGCCGACATCCCGCCGGTGTCCGGGCGTCCGCTGCGCGTCGTCCCGGACGAGCGGATGCGGTACGGCGAGATCCCCGGGGTCGGGAAGCGGATGTCGCGGCTGGTCCTGGGCGTCGACAACCAGCAGGACCTCGCGCACGCGTCGGCCCTGTTCGACCACTTCGTCGAGCACGGCGGCACCGCCTTCGACACCGCCTGGCTCTACGGCGGCGGGCAGCACGAGCGCCGGCTCGGCCAGTGGATCCGCAACCGCGGCATCCGCGACGACCTCGTGTTCATCACGAAGGGTGCCCACACCCCGCACTGCGACCCCGAGTCGCTCAGCCGACAGCTGCTCGAGAGCCTGGAACGGCAGGGCACCGACTACGCCGACATCTACCTGCTGCACCGCGACAACGAGGAGGTGCCGGTGGGCGAGTTCGTCGACGTGCTCGACGAGCACCGGCGCGCCGGGCGCATCCGGGTCTACGGCGGATCGAACTGGTCGCCCGAGCGGGTCGACGCCGCCAACGCCTACGCCCGGGCGAACGGGCGGCAGGAGTTCTCGGTGCTCTCGAACCACTTCGGGCTGGCGGAGGCGTATGACGTGCCGTGGCCCGGATGCCGCCACGTCACCGACGCGGCGTCGAAGCAGTGGTTGGCGGAGCGGCGGATGCCCCTCCTGCCGTGGTCGTCGCAGGCTCGCGGGTTCTTCGCCCGCGCCCGGCCGGACGACACGACCGACGCGGAGCTGGTGCGCTGCTACTACAGCGACGAGAACTTCGAGCGCCTGCGCCGCGCGGCTGAGCTCGGCGTGGAGTACGCGGTGCCGGCCACCGCGATCGCCCTCGCCTACGTGCTCGCGCAGCCCTTCCCGACGTTCCCGCTGTTCGGTCCGCGTTCGATCGCGGAGGCGCGCTCGTCGATGACGGGTCTCGCCCTCGAGCTCACGCCGGAGCAGCTGGCGTGGCTCGACCTCAGGAGGGCGTGAGCTCGATGAGCACCTTGCCCACCGCGCCGCGCTCGACGGCGTCGTGGGCCTCGGCCGTGCGCTCGAGGGGGAAGCGGATCAGCGGCAGGCCCGCCTCCTCGCCTACCGGGAGCGCCCCGGCGGCGAGCGCGGCGGTCACGTCCTCGACCCCGGCGCGCAGCGCATCCGGGTCGACCCCGTAGAGCAGCACGAACTGGATGCGGGCGTTCAGCGCCATGAACGGTCGCATCGGCAGGGTCAGCTCGGTGCCGCTGTTCGCGTACACCGCCACGGCGCCGCCCACCCGCAGGACGGCGGCGATGAGCTCGCGGTTGCCGATCACGTCGACCTCCACGATCGTGTCGACGCCGTCCGGCGCGAGAGCCCGGATCGTCGCCGCGGGGTCGCCCTCCCGGTAGTTCACGACATGGTGCGCGCCCGCCCGCCGCGCGAGCTCGCCCTTCTCCGGTCCGGAGACCGTCGCGATCACGCTCGCCCCCGCCCAGCGGGCGAGCTGGATCGCCGCGTGCCCCACCGCCCCGGCGCCGCCGGTGACGAGCACCGTGGCGCCCGCGAGTGATCCGGGCTCCAGGCGCGCGGGCGCGTTCTCGCCCACAGTCAGGGCGCGGTGCGCCGTGAGCGCCGGCACGCCGAGGCTCGCTCCCGCGTCGAACGACGCCGCGTCCGGCAGGCGGACCACCCGTGCCCGCGGCAGCACCGTGAACTCCTGCGCCGTGCCGGTGGGCCGCTCGTGCTGCGCGAGGAACAGCCACACTCGGTCGCCCACCGCGAGGTCGTCGACCCCGGCGCCGAGGCGATCGACGATGCCGGCGCCATCCTGGTTCGGCGTGACCTCCTCGCCGGGCTCGGCCGTGGAGCGCCGCTTCCAGTCCGTCGGATTCACGCCGGAGACCACGACGCGGATGCGCACCTCGCCCGGGCTGGGATCCGGCACTTCCCGCTCCACGAGGCGGAGCACCGCCGAGCCGCCGGGCCGGTCGTACACGATCGCGCGCATGTCCCGACGCTACGCGAACCACCTCAGCGCACTTGGCGCAGCATCCACTCCCACGTCGGCTCGAGCCGGGGGGAGCTATCCCGTACCCGCGGTGTGCGGTCGCCGACGATCCGGCCGTGCGCCTGGCGGGGGGTGCCGAGAGCGAGCGTGCTGAGCAGCGTGCGTGAGCCCCGCGGCACCCGCGTCGCGTCGGCCGAGTCGACCCGGCCCATGCCGAGTGTCGTCCAGGTGGGGGCGATCCGGTCGTAGTACATGTCGCCCACGCTGGCCAGACCGTACATGCGGGCCGCCGGGGTTCGACCCGGCCTCTCCATCCACCCCGCCGAGACGTCGTCGAACGTCTCGACCGGCGCGGCGAACATCAGCACGCCGCGCACCCGGCGGTAGTGGGAGATGAACGCCGCCTCCCCGCCGCCCTGCGAGTGCCCTGCCACGACGACCCTGGACCAGCGGATGCCAGCCCCGTCCCGGTAGCGCTCCCACCCGCCGCGCCGGTCGTGCTGCGCGAGGTAGTCCAGCGCCGCACGGAGCCGGGTGAGGATCGAGTCGGCGGCGTCGACCCGGCTGAACCGGCTGGGGGAGCTGCCGTCGAACCGGTTGCGCTGGAACTTGTCGTAGCAGTCGGCATCCGGACCGCAGGTGCGGGTGAGCGACTTGCCCCTGTTGAAGTAGTCCAGACCGAGCACGCTGTAGCCGGCATCCGATGCCGTGCGGAGGAACGCGGTGTAGTCGGCGGGCACCGCCCCTGTGGCGGGCAGGAACAGCAGGAGCGGGGCACCGGGACCAGCGTGCCGGGCGAGACTGACTGCGTTCGGGTCCGCGGGTCGCGCCCGGAGGTAGGGCAGCGTGAACTGGAGGAGCCGCCCCCGGCCCGCGGACTCCGCGGCGGGCGAGGCGGCGGGGACGGGCGCGGCGGGCACCGGGCTCCACGCGCTGACGGCCAGCGCGCCGGCCGTCAGCACCGCGCCGACGAGCAGCGCGCGGGCCCGGAGCATGACCCGGACGATAACAAGCCGACCCTTCGCCGCGGTGACCACGAGCCGACCGGGCCGGGTCGTTTCCTGCGAGTCCGCTCAGGTGCGTTCCGCTCGGACCCTCGCGAACACGACGAGGATGGGCTTGTGGGCCGCGCGCGCGACATCCATCCGCTGACGGCGGGTATAGACCTGGCCGCCGATCCCGCGAAGACCGCCGCCGCCGTGCTGGTCTGGGCGCCGGAGCGCATCCGCGTCACCGAGCTGGTCCTGCCGTGCACCGACGCGGACGTGGTCCGTCTCGTGCGCCGCGCCCACCTGGATACCGACTCGGCGGTCGGCGTGGACTGCGCCCTGGGCTGGCCAGAGCCCTTCGTGTCCTTCGTCGCCGCCGCGCAGGACGGGCTGGCGCATCCGCCGCCTGGCGAGGCCGCGGCGTGGCGACGCAGCCTCGCCTACCGCGCCACCGACGAGTTCGCCCGGCGGGTCACGGGCCGACCGCCGCTCAGCGTGTCGACGGATCGGCTGGGCCTGGTCGCGATGCGGCTCGCGTCGATCCTCGCGCAGGTGCGGGTCGAGGGCGTCGAGGTGCACAAGGATGCGCGACCGCCGCTGTTCGAGGTGTACCCGGGGGCGGCGCTGCGCCTGTGGGGCTTCGCGACCCGCCGGTACCGCGTGTCCGAGGAGGTGCGGGCGGGGATCGTCGCGGAGCTCGAGCGCCGTCTCCCGACACTCGAGCTGGGCGAGCACCGCATCCGCTGCATCGAGGTGGATCACGCCCTGGATGCGGTGGTCGCGGCGCTCGTGGCGCGGGCGGCGCTGCGCGGCCGCTTCCACGACGTCCCGGACGCCCTGCGCGCGTCGGCCAGGCGCGAGGGCTGGATGGTGCTGCCTGAGGGACCGCTGGAGGCGCTCGGCGCGGCGGCGGTGTCTGGAGATCACGTGGGAAGCGCCGATGGCGGAGAGGCCGGGGAGCACGATTGACGGGAGCCCCGACCGACGATCGAGAGGAAATCCATGAGCTTCGACTCCGGCAAGGCGCGCAAGCGCGCGAAGAAGGCCGCCCTGAGCGCCCAGAGCGAGGGCATCGGTAACCCGATCGCGGCGCTGAGCGCCGCCGGGTTCCGCAGCGAGTGGGCCTTCCTCGGCGGCTTCGTCTCCATCCTGCTGAGCCTCACCTCCTGGCTCGGATCCCGCGCGAAGAAGGACGATCGCGCGCAGTCCGACCGCTGGGGCATCTTCATCGGCCACTGGGCGCCGACCTTCTTCGCCCTCGGCGTGGCTCTCAAGCTCGAGGAGAAGCGCTAGCCGACGGGCCGGGCCCGGCATCCGCGAATCCGTTCGCGGTGCCGGGCCTCCTGTGTGTCGTGCCCCTCGCTCCGTCGGGCGGCTTCGGCGTCGGGCGGCTTCCGGGAACGGGCGCCGGGCGGCTGCCGCGTCAGGCGCCGGGCGGCTGGCGGCTGCCGCGTCAGGCGACGGGCGCCCGGTCGCCGTGATGGGTGATCATCGCGAAGCCCACCGCGCCCTCGAGTTCCCGCGCGTCGAGTTCGACCTCGATGCCCTCGAGTTCGGTGAGGCGTGTCGCGTGGGTGCCGCCGCACGGGATGCGAGCCGTCCCGTCCGGCAGCGCGCAGACCCACCAGCGCCGGTCGGTCAACCCGGTGCCCTCCGCCTCGATGCTCACCACGGCACCGGTCGCGATCCATGCCGCGAATTCGAGCCGCACGGCGGCCTCCACGGCGTCGAGGTCGGCGAGCGCCTCGGGGTCGAAGCCGGCGCGGCGCACCGACCGCCCCACGCGGTATTCGTCGAGGGAGCCGCGTTCGAGGATCGTGGAGCGCTCGCAGGCGACCGCGTCGAAGTCGGGGGCGCCCAGAGCATCCGCTCGGGGCTCCTTCCGCCAAGCGCCGGCGAGTGCCCTGTTCAGGGCGAGCGAGGCGAGGTGGCAGGCGGTGTGGCCGATGCCGAGGCGCTCCCGATGGGTCGCGTCGATGCGCACCTCCGCCCGGTCGGACTGGAGCACCGCGTCCGCCGGGAGCAGGTGCACGACGACGAACGCCCATCCTTCCGTCCCCTTCTTCACGGGCACGTCCGCGCCGACGAAGAGCCGCTCGCCGTCCGTCGCGCCGACGACGCAGCCGATCAGCGGGAACTCGTCGGAGCCCACGATCACGGCGCCGCGGTCGGCGCTCTGATCGGGCCAGGCGGGATCGACGGGGTGGGCGGCGGTGCGATCGAGGAGCACCGCCAGGCCGCCCTCGACGGGTTCGGCGTGGAGCACCGACGCGGTCGCGCTGAGGGCGCCCTCGGGGTAGAGGACGACGGTGTCGGTGCGGGGCAGGGTCACCCCTCGACGCTACCGGCGCGGGCCGACCCGGTGCGGTCCGGGGCGATGCGCATCCGGTGCGGGCGCGGCGGGTGGCGCAGGATGGGGGGATGATCTCCACTGCGCTCGCCGCCGAGCTCCGGGATGCCGGGGTGCGCTGGGCGCCGATCTCGGGGGATGCGTTCCAGATCGCGGGCGAGGACTTCGAGGGCGACGTCTTCACCGTCAGCGACATGACGGTCGAGCCGCACCACTACCCGAGCGGGACCGTGCTCGGCTTCAACGGCACGACCGAGTGGGCCCTCGACTCGGTGTCGCTCGAGGATGCGCTGTGGCTGCCTCGGGAGGATCAGCTGCGCGACCTGCTGCGCGGCGCGTTCCTCTCGCTCGTGCGCATGGGTGCCGGCACCGCCGAGTACCGCGTGCGGGTGCGGCTCTCGGGGCAGGAGCGGGAGTTCGCCTCGGATGACGCGGCGGAGGCCTACGGCCAGGCCCTGCTCGCCCTCATCCGCTCCGCCGCCTGACCCCGCGACACTTCCCTTCTCGTGCACCCCTGGCGCCGAGCGGCCACGACACGCTGCTACGTCGCCGGTCGTTGCGGCGTGTCGTGGCCACTCGGACTGCCGAGGCGGCTGATCCGCCGGCGCGCGGCCTGTTCGGAGGTCGACTGCCCGCCGAGGATCGCCGCGACGAGGCGCAGCACGAGCCGGGTGAGCAGGATGGCGCCCGGGATGCGCCGGAGGCCGAGCATCCGCCGATACGGCGCCGGGATCGACGCGACCGCACCGGCGAAGAGCACGCGGTAGGCGGGCATCATGCCCGGCGCGAGCGGCGGGTTCCGGATGAAGCGCACCGCCTCGGCGACGCGCTCGTCGGCGCGCAGCTCCCCGCGAGTGCGGAAGCCGTCGATCTGCGCCGCGAGTTCGGCCGCCGAGCGCGGCGGGTCCTGCACGCCGACCAGCTCCCCGGCGATCGCCCACTCCCGCACGTACCCGTCCGCTCCGCCCGGGATGGGCCGGCCCCACACCCGCTCGCAGCCGAGGAACGCATCCGTGAACACCAGGTGCACCCAGCGCAGCAGCTCCGGATCGCCCGCCGAGTACGACACGGGGCTCCCGTCCGGCGCGGGGTACGTGCCGCGCACCCGCTCGTGGAAGCGCCCGACCCGCGCCGACTCGACCCGCGCGGCCTCCCGCGAGCCGAAGGTGACCACGACGATCCACCGGATGGTGCCGGCCAATCGGCCGAGCGGGTCCTCCCGGTAGCGGGAATGGTCGTGCACACCGGCCATCGCCCCCGGGTGCAGGGCCTGCATGAGCAGGGCGCGGATGCCGGCGACGAGCGTCGCGATGCCGCCGGTGACCTGCCAGGCGGCCGAGCCGGGTCCGAAGTACCCGGCGTCCTCCCCCTCGGCGAGCGCGTCGACCCACACGGGACGCCCGTCGTCGCGGCCGGAGAAGGTGGTGAGCAGGTGCGAGCGCCACCGCTGCATCCGCTCGCCCACCCTCCGAGGGTACGTCGGGGTTCCCGAGCGTGCCCGGACGCCCTCGAGCGACGCCCCGGCACCCGCACGCTCGAGCGCCAACGGGCACGCTCGCCGAGCGCCTAGGGTGGTGCCGTGGTCGACTTCGTCGACGCGGGGCTAAGCGCCAACTCCGTGTCGTATTCGGCGGCCCTCGAGCGCCAGCGTGCCCTGCACGCCGACGTCGCGAGTGGCCGGGCGCCCGATACCGTTCTGCTCCTGGAGCATCCCTCGGTCTACACCGCCGGTAAGCGCACCGAGCCGCACGAACGCCCCGTCGACGGCACGCCGGTGATCGACGTGGACCGCGGCGGCAAGATCACCTGGCACGGTCCGGGGCAGCTGGTGGGCTACCCGATCGTGCGGCTCGCCGAGCCGCTGGACGTGGTCGCCTACGTGCGCCGGCTCGAGGGGATGCTCATCGACGTGCTCGCGGAGCTCGGCATCCCCGGCGTCCGGGTCGAGGGCCGCAGCGGCGTGTGGCTCGTCGGTGAGAACCGACCGACGGGGGACAAGATCGCCGCGATCGGCATCCGCGTCGCCGAGGGCGTCACGATGCACGGCTTCGCCCTCAACTGCTCCAACGCCTTCGACGCGTACGAGCGCATCATCGCCTGCGGCATCGCGGATGCCGGAGTCACCAGCATCACCCGCGAGCTCGGCCGCACGGTCACCCCCGCCGACGTCGCCCCCCTCGTGGCCGAGCGCTTCCCGCGGCACCTGGCCCCGAGCATCCGCTCGCTCGCCCTCGCGGACGGGGTGCCCGCGTGAGCGCGATCACGAACGGCGCCGCGCCCGGCGTGCAGCCCGCCGGGCGCCGGATGCTGCGCCTCGAAGTGCGCAACGCGTCGACGCCGATCGAGAAGAAGCCCGAGTGGATCAAGACCCGCGCGCGGATGGGGCCGGAGTACACCCAGCTGCAGAGCCTCGTGAAGTCGGAGGAGCTGCACACGGTCTGCCAGGAGGCCGGCTGCCCCAACATCTATGAGTGCTGGGAGGACCGCGAGGCGACCTTCCTCATCGGCGGCAGCCAGTGCACCCGGCGCTGCGACTTCTGCCAGATCGACACCGGGAAGCCTGCGGACTACGACACGGACGAGCCGCGCCGGGTCGCCGAGTCGGTGCGCACGATGGGCCTGCGCTACGCGACCGTCACCGGCGTCGCCCGCGACGACCTGCCCGACGAGGGCGCGTGGCTGCACGCCGAGACGGTACGGGCGATCCACGCGCTGAATCCCGGCACCGGGGTGGAGATTTTGGCGACCGACTTCTCCGGCAACCCGGCGCTGCTCGGCGAGGTGTTCGCGAGCCGCCCGGAGGTGTTCGCGCACAACGTCGAGACCGTGCCGCGGCTGTTCAAGAGCATCCGCCCGGCGTTCCGCTACGAGCGCTCCCTCGACGTGCTCACCCAGGCGCGGGCGTCGGGGCTCATCACCAAGTCGAACCTCATCCTGGGCATGGGCGAGGAGCGGCACGAGGTGAGCCAGGCGCTCCGCGACCTGCACGACGCCGGCACCGACATCATCACGATCACCCAGTACCTCCGCCCCACCCCGCGCCACCACCCGGTGGAGCGCTGGCTCACCCCGACCGAGTTCGTGGAGCTGAAGGAGGAGGCGGAGGCGATCGGCTTCCTCGGGGTGCTGGCCGGTCCGCTGGTGCGCTCGAGCTACCGGGCCGGACGGCTCTGGGCTCGCTCGATGCGCGCGAAGGGCCGCGCCATCTCCGAGGCGCTGCAGCACATCGCGGATGCCGCGGAGGCCGACGGCGCGTTCGCCCAGGCGGTCGGCTGAGGGACCCCTCGCCCTCACCCCGCGGGAGCGGGTGGTGCGGCCGGCGGCGTCGGAGCCGTCGGTCGCCGGCGGCGCAGGATGCGGCGCGCACCCAGCACCGCCGCGAGCACCGCGCCCGCGAGCGCGAGCCACGGGGTCGCCCCCCCCAGCACCACGAGCAGCCAGCTGAGGAACGCGACGAACGCCGCCCAGCCCGCGGCAAGGCCCGTGCCGTAATCCCCGGGCGCGCGCGCCACAACGGGCGGAGCCTCGCGGACGTCGAGGGTGATCGTGGCCAGTGCGATCTGGTCGTCGAGGCCGCGCTGCTGCGCCTGCAGCGACTCGAGCTCGGCCTGCCGGTCGCTGATCGCCGACTCGAGGGAGATGAGGTCCTGCGTCGACTTCGCGGTCGCCAGGAACCCTTCGAAGGCGGCGATCGACCGCTGCAGCGCGCTGATCCGCGCGGCGGTGTCCTGCCGGGTGGCGGTGACATCCGCGGCATCCGTGGACACGCTGACCCGCTCGCCGAGCGCGCTGAGCCGCGCGAGCACCCCGTCGACCTTCGACGCCGGGATGCGCAGGGTGAGAGTCGTGCTGGCGGGGGAGTCGCCGGAGCGCGGCGTCTCGGAGCGCCCGTCGACCCGTCCGCCCGCCGCCAGGACGATCGCGGATGCTCGGCGCGCCGTCGCGATCGCCGACTCGGCGCGCATCCGCACCATGCCGGTGAGGACCTGATCCCGCCCCTGCTGCGCGGCCGCGGCCTTCCCCTCCGCCGGGGCCGCGTCGCGGGTCGTGCTCTGCGGCGCGGAGCCCTGGGAGGTGTCGGTGCCGCCCTCGACGGCCCGCGAGCCGGCGGATCCGCCGCCGGCCGAGCACCCCGCGAGAGCCAGTGCTCCCGCGAGGAGAACCGGGATGATCAGCGCGCGTGTGGTCCGCCTCATGATCCGAGGATGATCCGGCATTCCCCCGGCGACAAGACAACGTTCGCGGGCACATCGTCGTCAGAAGTCGGACCCCGGGCGCTCTGCTCCCACCTAGGCTCGGGACCATGCAGATCCGCCATCCCTCCCGCCTGAATCGCGACGTCTCCGTCATCGGCCTCGGCACCTGGCAGCTCGGCGCCGACTGGGGCGAGGTGGACGAGGCGGATGCCGCGGCCGTGCTCGACGCCGCGGCGGACGCCGGAGTGACGTTCTTCGACACCGCCGACGTCTACGGGGACGGTCGCAGTGAGCGGATCATCGGCGCCTGGCGCGCCCGCACCGGCGCGGAGGTGACCGTGGCCACCAAGATGGGCCGCCGTGTGCCGCAGACCCCCGAGGCGTACACGCTCGACGCGTTCCGGGCGTGGACCGACCGCTCGCGCCGCAACCTCGGCGTCGACACGCTCGACCTGGTGCAACTGCATTGCCCGCCGACCGAGGTGTTCGCCTCCGATGCCGTGTTCGAGGCCCTCGACACCCTCGTCGACGACGAGACGATCGCCGCGTACGGCGTCAGCGTCGAGACCGCCGATCAGGCCCTCACCGCCATCGCCCGCCCCGGCACGGCGAGCGTGCAGATCATCCTCAACGCGTTCCGGCTGAAGCCGCTGGACGCGGTGCTGCCCGCGGCAGCGGATGCCGGCGTCGCCATCATCGCCAGGGTGCCGCTGGCGAGCGGGCTGCTGAGCGGCCGCTACGACCACGACACCGCGTTCGCGCAGAACGACCACCGCAGCTACAACCGCGGCGGCGCGGCCTTCGATATCGGCGAGACGTTCTCGGGCGTCGACTACGACGAGGGCGTCGAGGCGGCCCGGGAGTTCTCGGCCCTCGCCGCAGCGCACGACCTCGCGCCGGCGACCGCGGCGCTCGCCTGGGTGGCGCAGCTGCCGGAGGTCTCGACCGTCATCCCCGGGGCGCGGAACCCGGAGCAGGCGCGCGGCAACGCCGCAGCCGGATCGGTGCCGCCCCTCGGCCCGGAGTTCGGCGCGCAGGTCCAGGAGCTCTACGACCGCCGCTTCCGAAAGGAGATCCACGGCCGCTGGTGACCGGCGAACCCGGGCGCTCCACGCCGCCCCTCGTCGTCGCTAGTCGTCGTCGGGGTTCCTGCCTGTCCGCTCGTCGGTGCGAAGCGCATCGATCGCGGCCCGGTCCGCGTCGTCCAGGGTGAAGCCGAACACGTCGAAGTTCTCGGCGACCCGCTCGAGGCTGCTGGTCTTGGGGAACAGGATGAGCCCGCGATCGAGGTGCCAGCGGATCACGATCTGTGCCGGCGTGCGCCCGTGACGCCGGGCGACCTCGGCGAGCGCGGGCTCGTCGAGGAGCCGGCCGCGGGCCAGCGGAGCCCAGGATTCCGTCGCGATGCCGTGCGCGGCATCCCACTCCTGCAGCTCCCACTGCGGCAGGCGCGGGTGCAGCTCGACCTGGTTCACGGCGGGCGCCTCGCCGGTCGCGTCGAGCAGGCGCTGGAGGTGATGGGGGTGGAAGTTGGAGACGCCGATCGACCGGGCCAGACCGTCGTCCCGCGCGCGGATCAGCGCCCGCCACGCATCGACGTAGAGATCCCGCGAGGGCACGGGCCAGTGGATGAGGTACAGCTCGACCCGCTCCGTGCCGAGGCGCTCGAGGCTCGCCTCCAGCGCGCGGAGCGCGGCGTCGTACCCGTGGTCGTCGTTGCCGAGCTTGGTGGTGACGTAGACCTCGTCGCGCGGCACTCCGGAGGAGCGGATGCCCTCTCCCACCTCGCGCTCGTTCCTGTACAGCGCCGCCGTGTCGATGTGGCGGTACCCGAGACGAAGGGCGCCCTCGACGAGAGCGGCGGCCGCCTCCGGTGCGGTCTTGTAGGTGCCCAGGCCGAGCTGGGGGATGCCGTGCCCATCGGCGAGTCGGAGTACCGGGGAGGCGGTCACCCCTCCACCGTATCGAGCAGGGCTCGCGCACAGCGGGACGACGACGAGAACGCCGCGGGCTCACCAGGCGCCGGACGATCCGGTCAGCTCGGGCTGAGCGGCACCGGCTCGGTGTCGGGGATGGGGCTCGCGTCGCGGCCCCGCAGATCCGGCATCGCCCGCACGGTCGCGAGCGCGACCAGGAACCCGAGCAGCGCGAACGCGGCCGACACCGTGAAGGCACCCGAGGATCCGAACCCGTCGATGAGGAAGCCCGCCACCGCGGATCCGGCCGCGGCGCCGATCAGCTGCCCGGTGCCGACCCAGCCGTAGGCCTCGGCGGTGTCACTGAACTTGACGCTCGCCGAGACCACCGCGAACATCACGGCCAGCGACGGGGCGATGCCGAGCCCGGCGATCACCAGCGCGCCCGACAGGGTCCAGAACCCGCCGGCGACGATCGCCAGCCCGGCTCCGACGACGATGATCGCCATCCGGCGGGCCAGCGCCCACGGCCCGATCCCGATGTGCCCGAGCGCGAGTCCGCCGCCGAGGGAGGCGACGGCCCAGATGGCGAGCACGGTCCCGCCCAGCGGCGAGCCCTCTCCGAAGGTGGAGACGACGCCCGCTTCGATGGCGGCCGCCGATCCGACGAGCAGGAAGCCCACCGCCGTCGAGATGGCCACCGCCGGCCGCAGCAGCACCTTCCCGAACGCCCGCTTCGAGCGCGGGATCCGGACCTGACCGAGCTCCGGGGACGACAGGAACCATGCTCCACCGCCCACGAGGAACAGCACCGCGACCAGGATGCCCACGGTCGTCGAGATCTGCGTCGAGATGAAGGTCACGACCACCGGGCCGGCGATCCAGATGATCTCCTGCGCGGACGCGTCGAGCGAGAACAGCGGCGTCAGCTGACGCGAGTTGACCATCTTCGGATAGATCGTCCGCACCGCCGGCTGCACGGGCGGATAGCTGAGGCCCGAGAGCAGCCCCAGCAGCATGTAGCCCCACAGCGGCAGCACCAGAAGGCCGATGCCGAGCACCGCCACAGCGCACACCAGCGTGGTCAGCAGCAGCACGCGCCGCATCCCCCACACGCCCATCCAGCGGCTCGTGAGGGGTCCCGCGGCCGCCTGCCCGATGCTCGTCGCGGCCAGGACCAGGCCCGCGCTGGCGTAGGAGTCGAAGATCGCCTCCATGTGCAGGAGGAAGGCGAGCGAGAGCATGCCGCTCGGGAAACGCGCCGTCAGCTGCGCCGCGATGATGCGCGCCACCCCTCGGCTGCGGAGGAGGTCGAGGTAGGCGTTCACGGCATCCGCCAGCCTACTGATCCGGATGCGCGAGTCGCGGCGAGCACCGGGGTCCAGGACCCTACGATCGGGTATCCCTCAATGACCTGCGGAAGGCGCGACGTGGCGGCTGACGAGAGCGGCGCCGAGCTGGTGCGGGCGGCCGTCGATCGGTTCTACGACCGGATGCTCGCCGACCCGCGCCTTGCGGACTTCTTCGCGGGCGTCGACCTGGACCGGCTCCGCGCCCATCAGCGCGCTTTCGTGACCGCGGCCCTGGTCGGCGGCGACCTCTACGCCGGACAGCGGATGCGCCCTGCCCACGCCGGTCTGGGCATCGACGACGCCGCCTTCGACGCGGCGGTCGAGCACCTCGCCTCGGCGATGAGCGAATCGGGTGCGAGCGCCGACGCCGTGCAGCGGCTGCGCCTCCGGATCCAGCCGATCCGTCCTCTCGTCGTCGCATCCTGACCCGAGTCCGACCCGGGGCGGCCCCGGCGGGGTCCGGTGTCGGAGGCCCCGCCTAGCGTTCGGAGCGAGGGCGGGGAACTGTCAACAGCTGTGGAGAACGGGCCGGGACTTATCCACATCTGGGGATGACACGCCCACAAGATATGGGGTTCGGGTCGTGTCGGCACCCCGATATATAGTGATCCAGCCGCGCCGCCGAGGAAGTCCTCGGGGGGCGCGGACGTTGTATCGGATGCGTGCGGGAGCGCGGATGCGCGGGGAGCGCAGGAGGAGAGAGCCACAGTGTCGATCACGGTCGTCAAGCGCAACGGGGAGCGCGAGCCCTACGACGCCAACAAGATCAACCTGGCCATCGAGCACGCGGCTGCGGGTCTCGACGACAACATCACCTGGGTGACGCAGATCGCCTCCGAGCTCGAGTTGACCCTGTTCGACGGGATCAGCACCCAGCAGCTCGACGAGGCCGTGATCCAGGTCGCGCTGCAGAACGTCAAGGACGACCCGCAGTTCGACACCGTGGCCGCCCGGCTGCTCCTGAAGACGATCTACAAGCGCGTGCTCGGCGACTACTCCAGCGATGACGAGCTCGCCGGTCTGCACCGCGACCACTTCGCCGCCTACGTCGAGCGCGGGGTCGCCGAGAACCTCCTCGACTCCCGCTTCACCACCGGCATCTTCGACCTCGCGCGGCTCGGTGCCGCGCTCGACCCGAGCCGCGACACGCTCCTGCGCTACATCGGCGCGGTCACCCTGAACAACCGCTACGGCATCAAGGCGCGCAACGGCGAGCCGCTCGAGGTGCCGCAGTACTTCTGGATGCGCATCGCGATGGGCCTGTCCCTCAACGAGACCGACGCCACGAGCCACGCGATCGCGTTCTACGACAAGATGTCCAAGCTCGAGTACCTCGCCGCGGGCTCCACCCTCGTCAACGCCGGCACCGCCTACCCGCAGCTGTCCAACTGCTTCGTCATGGAGATGCAGGACGACATCGAGCACATCGCCAAGTCGGTGCGCGACGTGATGTGGCTGACGAAGGGCACCGGCGGCATCGGCCTCGCGGTGACCAAGCTGCGGGCGCAGGGCTCGCCCATCCGCTCGAACAACACGATGTCGACCGGGCCGATCCCCTTCATGCACACCATCGACTCCGTGCTGCGCGCGGTCAGCCGCGGCGGCAAGAAGTTCGGCGCGCTCTGCTTCTACATGGAGAACTGGCACCTCGACTTCCCCGAGTTCCTCGACCTGCGCCAGAACTCCGGCGACCCCTACCGCCGCACCCGCACCGCCAACACCGCCGTGTGGATCAGCGACGAGTTCATGAAGCGCGTGCAGAACGACGAGGACTGGTACCTCTTCGACCCGCTCGAGGTCGCCGACCTGAACGAGCTGTACGGCAAGGCGTTCTCGGCCCGCTACGCGGAATACGTCGCGAAGGCGGATGCCGGCGAGCTGCGGATGCACAAGAAGATCAGCGCCCGGGCTCAGTTCAAGGAGATCCTGATGTCGCTCCAGACCACCAGCCACCCGTGGCTGACCTGGAAGGACACGATCAACAACCGCGCCCTCAACAACAACACCGGCACGATCCACCTCTCGAACCTGTGCACCGAGGTCTGCCTGCCGCAGGATGTGGACAACGTCGCGGTCTGCAACCTCGCCTCCATCAACCTGCCTCAGCACCTTCTCGTCGGCGCGGACGGGCGCCGCGCGTTCGACTGGGATCGCATCGCCGAGAGCTCGCGCCTGGCGGTGCGCCAGCTCGACAACCTGCTCGACATCACCCTGTCGTCGGTGCCGGAGGCCGACTTCTCGAACCAGCAGAACCGGGCCATCGGCCTGGGCGTCATGGGCTTCACCGACGTGATCGAGCGGCTCGGCATCTCGTACGAGTCGGAGGAGGCGGCCGAGCTCATCGACGAGGTCATGGAGCACATCTCCTACGCCGCGATCGAGGAGAGCGTGAAGCTCGCCGAGGAGCGCGGGGCGTACCCGAACTTCGCGGGCAGCCGCTGGGCGGAGGGCCTCGTGCCCTTCGACTCGATCGCGCTGGCGGAGGCCGACCGCGGCACCCCGATCGCCGTCAGCCGCACCACCCGCCTGGACTGGGATGCGCTCCGGGCGAAGGTCAGGGGAGGCATGCGCAACGCGACGCTCATGGCGATCGCGCCCACGGCATCCATCGGACTCGTGGCCGGCACGACGCCGGGACTCGACCCGCAGTTCGCGCAGATCTTCAGCCGTGCCACCAGCAACGGCAAGTTCCTCGAGGTGAACCGCAACCTCGTCGAGGCCCTCCGCGGGATCGGCATCTGGGACGAGGTTCGCGAGCAGGTGCTGCGCAGCCAGGGCGACATCCAGAAGATCGACGCGATCCCGGATGCGGTGAAGGCCGTGTTCAAGACGAGCTTCCAGCTCGCCCCGACCGCGTTCCTCGACGTGGCGGCGCGCGCGCAGAAGTGGGTCGACCAGGCCATCAGCCGCAACATGTACCTCGAGACCCGCGACCTCGGCGACATGATGGACATCTACTACGGCGCATGGGAGCGGGGCGTGAAGACGACCTACTACCTGCACATGAAGCCGCGTCACACGGCCGAGCAGTCCACCGTCAAGGTCAACAAGGCGCAGTCGATCGACCAGGGCGCAGCCAGCCAGCCCGGGCAGCGCCGCGGGTTTGGCGCGTCCGCTCCGGCGGCGGCCGCTCCGGCGACGACGGCCGCTGCCGCGGCGTCGGACCGCACGGCACCGGCCGCTCCGACGGCGGCGGCAGAGTCCGTGTCGGCGGTCGAAGCGCCTGGCGCTTCCTCGGCCCCCGCTCGACGCGGATTCGGAGGGCTCGGCT
Organism: Micrococcales bacterium; assembly: GCA_016212425.1. Lineage (GTDB taxonomy): Bacteria > Actinomycetota > Actinomycetes > Actinomycetales > Microbacteriaceae > Schumannella. Next base: position 17,556 of record JACRGJ010000016.1, read on the forward strand.
GATGGACGACGACCTGACCCTCACGAGCGCCGGCGGCTACGAGGTCCCTCTCGACCCGATGGACCTCCTCCAGTGCGACTCCTGCCAGTGACCTCCCACGTCTGATCGAGAAGACAGAACAGCGCCGCAGCAGCGACGGCGCGGAAAGAAGCATCGAATGCCGATCCTCGGAACCGGAATCACGGAGGGCCTCCTCCTCAAGCCCGTCACCTACCCGTGGGCAATGGAGCTCTACGACCAGGCGGTGGCGAACACCTGGTTCCCCAACGAAATCCAGCTCGGCGAGGACATCGCCGACTTCAAGAAGATGACCGAGGAGGAGCGCCATGCCATCACGTTCCTCATGAGCTACTTCAACCCGAACGAGCTCCTGGTCAACAAGGCGCTGGCCTTCGGCGTCTACCCCTATGTGAACGCCCCCGAGGCGCACCTCTACCTCGCCAAGCAGATGTGGGAGGAGGCCAACCACTGCATGTCGTTCGAGTACGTGCTCGAGACCTTCCCGATCGACCGCAATGAGGCCTACAACTCGCACATCGACGTGCCGTCGATGGCGCGCAAGGAGGAGTTCGAGGTCGACTTCATCCGCCGGATGACGGAGCAGACGCTCGACATCACCACCACCGCCGGCAAGCAGGACTTCGTGCGCAACCTCGTCGCCTACAACGTGATCCTCGAGGGCATCTGGTTCTACTCGGGCTTCATGGTGGCTCTCTCGTTCCGCCAGCGGAACCTGCTGCGCAACTTCGGCTCGCTCATGGACTGGGTGGTGCGCGACGAGAGCCTGCACCTGAAGTTCGGCATCAACCTCATCCTGACCGTGCTCGACGAGAACCCCGACCTGCAGACGCCGGAGTTCGCCGCCGAGATCAAGAAGATGATCACCGACGCCGTCGAGATGGAGGAGCAGTACAACCGCGACCTCCTGCCGAACGGCATCCTGGGCCTCAACGCCAACTACATCAACCAGTACGTCAAGTACCTCGCCGACCGCCGGCTGGAAGAGCTCGGCTTCGACCCCGAGTACAACGTGGTCAACCCGGCCAAGTGGATGGCGACCGCGAACGACACCCTCCAGCTGGTCAACTTCTTCGAGTCGACCAACACCTCCTACGAGTCGAACGCGTCGGCCGCCTCGGGGGCGCGTCGGGAGTGATGCACCCCCTGGTCGCTCCCGGTGAGCTCTCCGCGACGCTCGCGGAGGGTGCCGTGGTGGTGTTGGACGTGCGCTGGCGGCTCGACCGGCCAGATGGGCGTCCGGAGTACCTCGTTGCCCACCTCCCGGGCGCGGTGTACGTCTCGCTCGATGCCGAGCTCGCGGCGCACGGGCTGCCGGCGACGGAGGGGCGGCATCCGCTCCCCGACATCGCCGACCTGCAGGCGGCGGCACGACGGTGGGGCATCCGCCCGGGCGACACGGTGGTCGCCTACGACGACCTCGGCGGGATGTCGGCAGCGCGCGCGTGGTGGCTGCTGCGGCACGCGGGCCTGGAGGATGTGCGGGTGCTCGACGGCGGACTCGCCGCCTGGCGCGAGGCGGGGCTGCCGCTGGAGGCCGGTGAGGTCGTGCCCGAGCCGGGCGACGTGACGCTCGAGTACGGCGCGATGCCGGTGCTGGATGCGGATGCCGCCGCGGAGCTCGCGGTCACGGGCGTGCTGCTGGACGCGCGAGCGGGGGAGCGCTACCGGGGCGAGGTGGAGCCGGTCGACCCGCGCGCCGGCCACATCCCCGGCGCGGTGTCGTTGCCGACCGCGGGGAACCTGCGCCCGGACGGCCGGATGCGGTCGCCGGACGAACTGCGCCGGCGGGCGGCCGAGGCGGGCATCGACGCCGGAGCGGTGGGCGTCTACTGCGGATCCGGGGTCACCGCCGCGCACGAGGTGCTGGCGCTGGAGGTCGCGGGTGTCCGAGCGGCGCTGTACCCCGGATCGTGGAGCGCCTGGTCCAACGACCCCGCGCGTCCCGTCGCGACCGGCTGACCCGGATCCCGACGACGACCCGCGGTCCGGGCCGCTATCCCCGGTGCCCGCCGTGCCGCGGAGTCGGCAGGAGGTCCACCGCATCCAGCTCGGCGTAGAAGGCGGCGCGGGTCAGGGTGACCGTATTGGCGCCCTTCCGCAAAATGACCGGCACTATGACCGTGGTCCAGTTCCCCCAGCGCGTGTAGGGGAAGGTCACGCTGCCCGCGTTCCGCCCGTTGACCGTGACCGTGTCGCGGGATTCGACCGGGTACCCGCCGCGGTCGGACCCGTTCGCGAATCGGATGCCGAGCGTCGCGGGCCCCGACGAGGCCGCCGCGACCGTCACGGTGACGGAGCTGTCGGCGAAGTCGAGACCGCCCACCACCGCGCCGGCCGAGGCACTCGCGTCGGATCGGACGCGGGCGTTGGTGATGACTCCGTTCTCGGCCTCGTACCGCGTCGCTCCGGGCGGGTCGACGGGAGTGCCGCCGGGAGTCACCGAGGGCTCCCTGTCGGACACGTCGACCGCGTCGATCTCGGCGAAGAACGTTCCCCGGGTGAGCGTGATCGTGTTGTCGCCCTTCCTCAGGCGCACGCGCTGCTCCACGGTCTGCAGGTTGCCCCAGGTCGTGTACGCGAAGGTCACGGTGCCGGCGCTTCGGCCGTTGACGGCGAGCGTGTCGGTCGCGAGCTGCCGCTGGCCGCCGCCGTCCAGCGACCCGTTGGCGTAGCGGATGCCCAGTGTCGCCGGTCCGGACCGGGCGGCGGAGACGGTCAGCGTGATGGAGCTGTCCGCGAAGTCCATGCCCCCGACCTTGGCCCCACCGGAGGCACCGTCGTCCGCCACGACCCGGGCGTTGCGGAGCACCCCGTCCTCGGCCTGATAGCGGGTGGCGGCCGCCGCCACCGACGGGACGCCGTCCGCCGACCAGTTCAGGGCGCTGACGTACATCGCGCGGTAGGAGTACGTGGGGTCCCAGCCGTGGAACACGATGGCGCTGGACCCGTCCGGCCGGGTCACGATGTCCTGTCCACCCGGCCCGATCACATCGCCCTGGAAGCGGTCCGTCGTCATCAGTTCGGTGCGGGCCTTCGTGTACGGTCCGGCCAGGCTCGTCGAGGTGGCGTACGCGGTGCGGTAGCCGCCGCCGCCGAAGTCGTTCGCCGAGTAGAAGAGGGTGTAGACGCCGTTGCGCTTGAGCAGGGTCGGAGCCTCGACGACGTTGCCCTCGAAGGGCCTGTCACGGCGGATCAGCTCGACCGGCGGACCGGTGAGCGTGGTGCCGTCGGCGGACAGCGGCTGGAGGAAGATGATCGCGGTCGTGGTGGCGCAGCAGTTCCCGTCGGCCTTCCACAGCAGGTAGAGCTGTCCGTTCTCGGTATAGGTGGAGGCGTCGATGGCGCCCCCGAGGTCGGCGGTGCCGCGCGCCCCATCCGGACACACCAGCGGATCACTGCCCACCGGCAAGAACGGCCCACTCGGAGAGGTCGCCAGCGCGACCCCGATGCACTGGCGCGGCGCCAACGCGTCGCGGGCCGTGTAGTACAGGGCGTAACCGCCCGCGACCTTCGTCACCTCCGGTGCCCACACGCACCGGTCGGTCGTGCCGCCGGGCGCGAAGCTGCAGGCGCCGACCCAGTCACCCAGCGCCGGAGCGACGTCGCCGCGCGGGGTCCAGCGGACGAGGTCCCGAGAGGTCTGCAGCTGCACGTTCTGCCCGCCGGAGTTGGTGGCGTAGGCGTAGTAGACGCCGTCGACCCGCAGGATGTCCGGGTCGGGGAAGTTCGCGTCGATCACCGGCCTGATCGCGGCGTCGCCTCGACGGTCGTCGCTCGTCGGGGCGGACGCGACGGCCGGACCGGAGAGACCCGACGACAGCAGACCGGCCGCGATCGCGACCGCTCCGATCCGGGCGAGTGCGCGCAACATCGTCGTTGCCATGAGGTTCTCCAGGGATGTGTGAGACGGCCGGCGCTTCGATCCTGCCGGAACGCAGGATCGAACGTCAACACAAAAACGTGTCCGAAAAGTGCGGGAGCGGCCCTCCGGCGGGCGCGTCGCTCAGCCGCGGTCGAGCTCGAGCTGCAGCACGGTCCAGGACAGGGCCGGAAGGGTGACGCGCAGGGTGTCGCCGTCGATCGTGGCGCCCTCGAGGGGCGTCAGGCCCACCGGCTGAGCGTGCTGCGTGTTGGAGCTGTGGCGGTCGCCGCCCTCGGGCGCCGCGAGCACCTCCGCGGAGACGACGCGGGCGTTCGCGAAGCCGTGGAGGGCGACCTCCACCTCCGCCTCCTCGTCCAGCCCGCGGTTGGCGACGAACACCGCCGCGCGGCCGGCCGCCTCGTCCCACGTCGCGCTCACGTCGACCGCGTCCACGCCGCCGTACTTCGCGGTGTCGAGCTGATCGGCGACCACCGCGGTGCGCAGGATGCGCCCCCTGGCCAGGGCGGACATCCGGGCGAAGGGCCAGAAGATCGACTGCCGCCAGGCCGGCCCGCCCTCCTCGGAACGGATCGGGGCGATCACATTGACGAGCTGGGCCTGGTTGGCGATCTTCACCCGATCGCCGTGGCGGAGCAGCGAGTTGAGGAACGTGCCGACGACCACGGCGTCCGTGACGTTGTACTCGTCCTCGATGAGGCGCGGATGCTCGCGCCAGCTGCCCGCGACGGCGGTCGGCTGGTCGTCGGTCTCCAGTCCCGTCTGGTACCAGACGTTCCACTCGTCGAAGGAGATGTGCACGTCCTTCGTGTGCTTGCCGGCGGCCTTGACCGCGTCGATCGTGGAGACGACGTCGTCGATGAAGCCGTCCATGTCCACCGCCGTCGCCAGGAAGCTCGCCGCATCCCCGTCGTGCTCCTGGTAGTAGGCGTGCATCGAGACGTAGTCGACCTCGTCATAGGCGTGCTCGAGCACCGTGCGCTCCCAGGCGCCGAAGGTCGGCATGCTCCGGCCGGACGAGCCGACGGCCACTACCTCGATGGTCGGATCGACGAAGCGCATGGCCTTCGCCGCCTCCTGCGCGAGGCGCCCGTACTCGTGCGCGGTCTTGTGGCCGATCTGCCACGGGCCGTCGAGCTCGTTGCCGAGACACCAGAGTCTGATGTCGAACGGCTCCGCCGCCCCGTTGCGGATGCGCTGATCGCTGAGCGCAGTGCCGCCGGGATGGTTCGCGTACTCCACCAGCCGGCGCGCGTCGTCGACGCCGCGGGTGCCCAGGTTGATGGCCTCCATCACCTCGACATCCGCCAGCCGCGCCCACTCCACGAACTCGTGCAACCCGAACGCGTTGGTCTCGATGGTGTGCCAGGCGCCGTCGATCCGCACCGGACGGTCCGTCACGGGGCCGACCCCGTCCTCCCAGTCGTAGCCCGAGACGAAGTTGCCGCCGGGGTAGCGCACGATCGTCGGCGCCATCTCCTTCACCAGCTCCAGCACATCGCGGCGGTAGCCGCTGTCATCGGCGTCCGGATGCCCCGGCTCGAAGATGCCTGTGTAGACGCACCGGCCCATGTGCTCCACGAACGAGCCGAACAGGCGGCGTGGGACGTCGGCCACGGTGAAGTCGCGGTCGAGGGTGATGCGGGCGCGGGGCATGGTTCTCCTGAGGGTGGTGAGGCGGTCGCAGGGAGCGGGTGGGGCGCGGTCGAGTTTCAGGCGCCGCCGAACCCGGAGGTCGCGACGCCCTTGATGATCTGGCGCTGGAAGATCAGGAAGACGACGATGAGGGGCAGCGCCGCGAGTACCGCCTGGGCCATCACCTGCGCGTACTGCACGCCGTAGGCGCTGATCACCGTCTGCAGTCCGACGGGCAGTGTCATCAACGTGGTGTCGTTGATGATGAGGAACGGCCACAGGAAGTTGTTCCACGCGCCGATGAACACGAAGATCGCCACGGATGCGAGGATCGGGCGCGACAGCGGCAGCACGATCGACCAGAACACCCGGAAACGGCTGGCCCCATCGACGCGGGCGGCCTCCTCCAGCTCGATCGGCAACTGGTCGAAGAACTTCTTGAGGATGAACACCATGGCCGGGGCGACGATCTGCGGCAGGATCAGGCCCGCGTAGGTGTCGACGAGGTTCAGGGCCAGCATCTCGTAGAACAGCGGGATGATCAGCACCTGCGGCGGGATGATGATCGCCGCGATGATCACCGGGTACAGCCACTTCCGCCCCGCGAAGTCCAGCCGTGAGAAGGCGTACGCCGCGAGCGCGGAGATCGCCACGGTGATCGCCGTGATCAGCACGCTGGTGACAAGGCTGTTGAACCCCCAGGTGGGCACGTTGCCCGCGGCGAGGATCTTGGTGAAGGCGTCGATGGTGAAGCCGCCGGCCGGGATCCAGCTCTGGTCGGCGGAGGCGGCATCCGACTCGCTCTTGAACGCGGTGTCGACCGCCCAGAGGAACGGGACGAGCCAGCTGATCGCGAGCAGCAGCAGGATCGCGAAGGCGATGATGCGGCCGGGACCGAACGGCTTCTCGCCAGGCTTGCGCTCCCGGTGCGGGCGGCGACGGGAGAGGTCGGTGGCGCGGGGAGCCAGGTCGACGGTGGCCATCAGCCGTTCCTCCTCGAGGCGGCGCGGGTGACGCGGAACTGGGCGATCGAGACGATGACGACGATCGCAAAGAACACGTAGGAGATCGCCGCGGAGTAGCCGAGGCGGTAACCAGTGAATCCGGAGTCGTAGATGTACTCGACGATCGAGCGCACCGCACCGCCGGGTCCGCCCGTGCCGAGGGTCATCTGGTACACCTGGTCGAACAGCTTCAGCGACGCGAGAATCTGCAACATGACGACGAGCACCGTCGTGGGGGCGAGTTGCGGCAGGGTGATCGACCAGACCTGGCGCCACGTGCTGGCGCCGTCGAGAGCGGCCGCCTCGTAGGTCTGCGCGGGGATGTTCTGGATCGCCGCGAGGTAGAGCAGGAAGTTGAAGCCCACCGTCCACCACACCGTCGCGATGACGATCGACCACATCGCGGTGTTCGGGTCCTGCAACCACGAGACCGGAGCCAGACCGAGACTGGTGAGCAGTCCGTTCGCGGCGCCGAGCTGCGGGTTGAAGATCCAGATCCAGATCTGCGAGACGACGGTGGAGGCGAGCAGGAACGGCATGAAGTAGGAGAGCCGCCACAGCCACTGTCCCGGGATGCCCTGCTCGACGAGCACCGCCATGATCAGCGCGAGCGCGACGAGCGGGATCGTGGAGATGAGGGTGAACCAGGCTGTGTTGCCGAGCGAGCGCCACATGTCTCCGTCGGTGAGGGCCTCGGCGTAGTTCTGCAGGCCGACGAAGACTCCACCGGCACCGGCGAGCGACTGATCGGTGAGGCTCAGGTACAGCCCGATGATCATCGGGATCAGCAGGAACGCGGCGAACGCGATGGCGAAGGGCGCGAGGAACGCCCAGCCAGCGAGATTCTCCCGCCGGCGCGGGCGGCGCGAGAGCTCGCGAGGCCGAGTCGCGGTGGTCGCGTTCGCGACGCTGCGGCCGGTGATGGTGGCGGTGGTCATGGCAGCTCCTTCGATGCCGAGCGGACGGATGCGGTGGGGGACATCTCTTACCGACCCTTATCGACCGGGTTCGGCTGGCCCAGGAGCGTGTTCACGCGGTTGATGAAGCCCCGGAATCCCGCGGCAGGGTCGTCGCCACCGAGCAGAACCCCCTGGACGTATTGAGCGAAGTAGCCCTGGAAGTTCGACCCGGAGCCGGTGAACCAGGCTTCCGGGTCGTAGTTGATGATCTTCGCGGCGCCGGCGTAGTGCGCTTGGGGCAGCAGCTTCGCGTACTTCGGCGTGGTCGTCACCGGGAGGTAGGCGGGGATATGGCCCGCCATCGCCCAGTCGTAGGAGATCTTGAGGATGTCGGCGACGAAGTCGTAGGTGGCTTTGCGACGCACCGGGTCGGCGTTCGCCTGGCGCGGCAGCACGAATGCGTGCGAGTCGGCGTAGGCGGCGGGGGTGCCGAACAGCGTGGGGATCGGCTGGGCATCGAACGGGAGCTTCGCCGCCTCCATCGTCGGCAGCTCCCACACCCCGGTGAACAGCATGCCGCTCTTGCCGGTCGAGAACTCGGCCACCGCCGTGCCGTAGTCGCCGCCCTTCGCCGCGATCTTCCCGTCGAGGATCTGCTGCATGAAGGCGAGGGACTTCACCGCGGCTTCCTCGTCGTACTCGGCTTTCCGGCCGGGGGTGAGTGTCATGGTCGCCCCCTGCTGGCGATAGAAGGTGTAGAACATCCGCCACATCTGAGCGCCGTCGCCGAGGTAGCCGTAGCTGACCGGGTTCCCCTTCGCGACCCCGCCGATCGCCTTGGCGGTCTCGAGGAACTGCTCGGGCGAGGTGATCTCGGCCAGCTGCCCGTCCGAGCCGAGAACGCCGGCCTTCTCGGCGATGTCGGTGTTGTACATGAGGATGAACGGGTGCGCGTCGAGTGCGACGCTGAACAGGTTGCCCCCCGAGAAGCCCTTCTTCCAGATGCGCTCGGGGAAGGTCGAGGCGTCGACGCCGCGGGACTCGAGCTCGCCGCGGTCCCAGTTGTCCAGCAGCCCACCGGGGGCGTAGCCCGCGACGCGCGAGGCGTGCATGATCGCCACGTCGGGCGCCCGGCCCCCGGCGGAGGCCATGGCGAGTTTCGTGTAGTATGGCGCCCCCCAGGCGAGCACCGTCGGCTTCAGCCGGTATCCGCTGCCGCGGGCGTTGAGCCGGTCGATCAGCCCGCTCATCCGGGTGCCGTCGCCGCCGGAGAGCAGATGCCAGAACTGCAGGGTCGGATCGGTGGCGGACCCGGCGCAGCCGGCGAGCCCTGCCGTACCGAGGAGCGCGGTGCCGCCGAGCAGAAGCTGCCGGCGCGTGAGGGGGGAGGGGGCCATCGAGTCACTCCTTCGTGATCCCTTCCAGCTTTACATCGATGTAAGGCCGATGCAAGATTCGCGGCTGGTTCTCATCCGCCGGTGCTCGCTCGCACCACGAGCTCATGGGCGATGACGCGGCGGCGGGGTGGCGAGTTCCGGTTGACGAGGCGGTTCTCGAGCAGGTCGAGCGCGGTCGCCGCGTAGGCGCGGAGGGGCAACCGGATCGTGCTGAGCGGCGGAGTCGCCGCCGCGGCATCTGGGATGTCGTCGAATCCGCAGACCAGCACGTCATCGGGCACCCGCAGGCCAAGAGCCCACAGGGCGGAGATCGCGCCCAGGGCGAGCGAGTCGGTGAAGCAGAACAGGGCATCCGGACGAGCTCGGTCGAGCACCTGCTCGGCGGCGCGGCGCCCGCCGATCGGGCTCCACTCCGCCGCGGAGCCCGACAGTGCCGGCTCGAAGGTCAGCCCCGCCTCGGCGATGGCCGCGCGATAGCCCTCGAAGCGGGTGTGCGCGGTGGCGGTGTCGAAAGTGACGGAGGGTGCGCCGATCACGCCGATCCGCCGCGCCCCGCGGCCGATGAGATGCCGGGTCGCGTCGCGGGCCGCCGCGACGCTGTCGATGCAGACCTGATCGGCGCGCTGCTGCTGCACCTCGCCGATCAGCACCACGGGCGGCAGCGCGTCGCTGTGCTCCACCGCCGAGTCGGCCAGGGTCGCCGGATTGAGCACGAGTCCGTCGATCTGGTGCGCGCGGGCGCGGCTGAGCAGCTCGTACTCGCGGGCGGGATCCTTCGCCGTCTCCTCGATCTGCACGGCGAGGCCGCGCTCGTGGGCCTCCTGCACGAAGTGGTGGATGAGGTTGGCCGAGAACGACGTGGTCAGATCGGGCAACGCGAGGGCGATGACGCCCGAGCGGCCGTTGCGGAGGGTCCGGGCGCTGTAGTTCGGCACGTAGTCCAGCTCGCGCATCGCCGCCTCCACCCGCTCGCGGGTCTGCGCGGTCACGGATGCGGCGCCGGTCAGCACATTCGAGACCGTCTTGGGCGAGACCCCCGCAAGGGCCGCGACGTCCTTGACGGTGGGGCGGCGGCGGTTCACCTGCTCACAGTAGAGCGGCGCGGATGCGCTGCACGGAGACCGGGCCGGAGGCCCGAAGGGGCTGGGCGAAGAGGGACAGGCGCAGCTCTTCGAGCATCCAGCGCGCGGCGACCAGCCGCGGGGGCGCGTCGGGCGAGAGGGGCAGGGTGCCGCCGGCGTCGCGGTAGAGGGCGAGCGCCTGCTCCACCTGGCTCTGCCAGGCGCGGTCACGGCCCGGGTTCTCGGCGAGCCGTTCGATGCGGTGCACGATCCCGCGCGCGTACACCGGCATCCGCTGCAGGCGCTCCGCTCCGGCGCGGGCGATGAACCCCGGATGCACGAGGGCCTCCAGCTGCGCGCGGGTGTCGGCGAGGGGCGAGAGGAACGCGAGACTCGACGCGGAGGCGATGACGCGGTCGGCGTCGCGCGCCGCCGCGAGTGTCGCGGCGGCGTCGGCGACGATCCGGAACACCCGCTCCACGAGGCCGGCCGACACCCCCTCGCGCAGCGCCGCGAACTCCGCACGCGTGCGCGGCGCGCGGTCTCCGGCGACCGCGTCGATCGCGGCGCCCACCGCATCCGTCAGCAGGGCAGCCGTCGAGGGGTAGGGGCTCGTGGCGAGGGAGAGCTTCTCGGACGCGGTGAGGTGCTCCTGCACGTAGGACGCCGGGCTCGGTGTCCCGAGCACGAGGAGGCGCCGGATGCCCGCCAGGTGCGTGCGCTCCGCCTCCGCGGCGGTAGGCAGCAGGGTGACGGACACCGTGGTGCCGTCGTCCCGCAGCGCCGGGTAGGCGCGCACGGTGCTGCCGCCGACGCGGCGCTCGAGGACGGCGGGCAGCGCGTCGAGGTCGAAGGTGGTGAGGCCCGAACGGGTCAGCGCGGGGTCGAGGGCGACCTCCGGGGCGGCGGCGCGCACGACGCTCGCGTGGGCGTGGTCGGCGAAGCGCGCGCGGAGCGCGTCGAGGTCCTTGTCGCGCCCCAGCCGCCGGCCGCGCTCGTCGACCGCCGCGAAGGTGGGCCGCAGGTGCGCGGGCAGACGCTCGAGCTCGAAGTCGTCCGGGGTCACGACGGTGTGCGCGGTCGCGCGGATCGCGTCGGCGAGACGCTCGGTCAGCGGGCCGTCGGGATGCTCGGGCAGGTCGGCGACGAGGCGGCGCGCCCAGTCGCCCACGGGCACCACCTGGCGCCGGATGCTCTTCGGGAGAGTCCGGAGGAGGGCCGCGACGAGCTCCTGGCGCATCCCCGGCACCAGCCAGTCGAGCCCGGCGTCGTCGACCCGGGGCAGCAGGGCGAGGGGCACGTCGACGGTGACGCCGTCGTCGTCGGCCCCGGGCTCGAAGCGGTAGGCGAGCCGCAGCCGCTGGTCGTCGCTGTGCCACTCGCTCGGGTAGAGATCCTCGTCCACCGCCTCGGCGGCATCCAGGTCGGCGGCGGTCAGGGTGAGCAGGTCGGGAGTCGCCTGCCTCTCCCGCCGCCACCAGCGCTCGAACGAGCGGGTGTCGGTCACCTCGGCGGGCACGCGACGCTCGTAGAACCGGAACACGGCCTCGTCGTCGAAAAGCAGATCCCGTCGGCGGGTGCGCTCCTCGACCTCCCGCAGCTCGCGACGCACCCGGGCGTTGCGCTCGACGAAGCCGAGCAGCCCGCTGCCGCGCGTCTCCGGGTTCCACTCACCGGCGACCATCGCGTGCCGCAGGAACAGCTCTCGGGCGCCGTCCGGGTCGATGCGGGCGAGCCGGATGCGCCGCGCCTCCACGAGCGGCACCCCGAACAGGGTGACCCGCTCGTCCACCACGGCCGAGCCCTGGCGCGCTAGCCAGCGCGGCTCCCCGTAGCTGCGCTTCACGAGGTCTCCGCCCAGCCGCTCCGCCCACTCCGGGTCGATCGCGGCGACCGTGCGACCGAACAGCCGGCTGGTCTCGACGAGCTCGGCGGCCATCACCGCCCGCGGGGGTCGCCTCGCCAGCGCCGAGCCGGGGAAGACGACGAAGCGCTGCGCCCGGGCGGCGAGGTACTCCGTCGCGCGACGGCGCTCCTTCGTGCCGACGGTGCGCTCGTCGCGGATGCCGATCCGGCTGAGCAGACCCGCGAGCAGCGCCCGGTGCACCGCGTCCGGCTCGGCTGCCGGCCGTTCCGTCTCCTGTCCGGAGGACCGCGTCCGCAGGGCGCGATGAAGCTGGCGGACCAGGTCCTGCCACTCCCGCACACGGAGGTAGTTGAGATAGTCCGCTCGGCACATACGTCGGAAGGCGGAGCTGCTGCGCGCATCCTGCTCGTGCTGCAGGTACGTCCACAGACCCAGCAGCGCCAGGAAGTCGCTGGTCGGATCGGCGAAGCGCGCGTGCGCGGCATCCGCCTGCTCGCGCTTCTCGCGCGGTCGCTCCCGCGGGTCCTGGATGGTGAGCCCGGCGACGATCGGCACCACCGCATCCGCCACGCCGGTGCGTCGCGCCTCGACGAGCATCCGCCCGAAGCGCGGGTCGACCGGCAGCCGCGCGAGCTCGCGACCGATCGCCGTGATGCGCCGGGTGTCGCCCTCCACGGCGACCGCGCCGAGCTCGACGAGCAGATCCAGCCCGTCGCGGATGCCGCGAGCATCCGGCGGCTGCAGGAACGGGAAGGCCTCGAGATCGCCCAGCCCCAGCGCGAGCAGCTGCAGGATCACCGCCGCGAGGTTCGTGCGCACGATCTCGGGGTCCGTGTACTCGGGGCGGCGCAGGTAGTCCGCCTCCGAATACAGGCGGATCGCGATGCCCGGGCTGGTGCGCCCGGCGCGGCCCGCGCGCTGGTTCGCGCTCGCCTGGCTGATCGGCTCGATCGGCAGCCGCTGCACCTTCGCCCGGGTGGAGTAGCGGCTGATGCGCGCGGTGCCGCCGTCGATGACGTAGCGGATGCCGGGCACCGTCAGGCTCGTCTCGGCGACGTTCGTCGCCAGCACGATCCGGCGGGCGATGCCGGGGGCGCGCCGCGCGAAGACGCGGTGCTGATCCTCCGCGCTGAGGCGTCCGTACAGCGGCAGCACCTCGGTGCCCCGGCCGTCGCGGCCCTGGCCGTACCTGCCGCGCACCGCCTCCTCCGCGCCGCGGATCTCGTTCTCGCCGCTGAGGAACACGAGCACGTCGCCGGGCTCTTCGCCGGCGAGCTCGTCGAGCGCGGCGAGCAGCGCGTCGGTGTCGTCGCCGGGCGCCGGGGCCTCGCCGTCGTCCTCCGCGTCGCGGGTCTCGGCGGTGTCGTCCTCGGCGGTGTCGTCCTCGGGCACGAGCGGGCGGTACCGCACCTCGACCGGGAACGTGCGCCCGCTCACCTCCACGATCGGGGCGGGCACGCCCGCGGCATCCGCGAAGTACCGCGCGAAGCTCTCGGGGTCGATGGTCGCGCTGGTGACGACGACCCTCAGATCCGGCCGGCTCGGCAGGAGGCGCTTCAGGTAGCCGAGCAGGAAGTCGATCGTGAGGCTGCGCTCATGCGCCTCGTCGATGACGATCGCGTCGTAGCGGCGCAGGTCGCGGTCGCGGGCGATCTCGGCCAGCAGCACCCCGTCGGTCATCACCTTCAGCCGCGTCGCCGCCGAGCTGCGGTCGGTGAAGCGCACCTGATAGCCCACCGCCTCGCCGAGCTCGACGCCGAGCTCCTCCGCGATCCGCTCGGCCACGCTGCGCGCGGCGATCCGGCGCGGCTGGGTGTGCCCGATCCGCTCGCACCCCAGCTCGAGCAGCATCTTGGGCAGCTGCGTCGTCTTCCCCGACCCGGTCTCGCCGGCGACGATGACCACCTGGTGCGCGGCGAGCACCCGCAGCAGCTCCTCGCGGCGGGCGCTGACCGGCAACTCCTCGGGGTAGGAGATGCGGAGCTCGGCGGAGGTCATGGCAGCCCTCCAGCCTAGGCGCCGCCACGCCCCGATGCCCCCGTGCGGCGCCGGCGCGGTGCGGTGCGGTGCGGGTGCGGCGCGGGGCGGTGCGGTGCGGGGCGGTGCGGGGCGGCGCGGTGCGGCGCGGTGCGGGGGCTAGGGCGGGGCCCGACGAGCTCGGGACAACAGCCGTTCTCGCCCGCGACGCCCGGGATCTCCCCTGTTGCCGCCGACCACAGCTGTTGTCCCGGAGGATCGGGAGGCGCGGGCTCGGTTGGGTTGCCTGCCAGAATCAGCGCGTGGACATCCGGGAGGTCGCCCGTACTGCGGGTGTGTCGATCGCGACCGCGTCCCGCGCGCTCAACGACCGCGCCGAGGTGAGCCCCGCGACGCGGCAGCGCGTGCTGGAGATCGCCGAGCGGCTCGGCTACCAGCCGAACATCAGCGCGCGCACCCTGGTGCGGCGCCGCTCCGACACCGTCGGGCTGCTGTGGGACTCCGCCCCGATCCGGCGCGGGCGCAGTCAGCGCTTCCTGCAGGACCTCCTGGTCGGCACGAAGATGGCCCTCGATGAGGCCGGCCTGCACCTCATGCTGCTCTCGATGCGGGACCAGAGCCGCGACGCCGTCGCGCGTCAGGCCCGCGCCCACAGCCTCGACGGGCTCATCCTCATGGGCGTCGACCCGCACACCGCCGCCATCGAGCCGCTCATCGACTCGGGCGTCCCCACCCTCGCCTTCGACCTCGAGCTGCACGGCCCCGCGGCCAGCTGGGTCGGCTCGGACAATCGGGCGGCCGCGGCATCCGCTGTGGACCATCTCGCGGACCTCGGCCATCGCCGCATCGCTATGATCGGCGGGCCGGCGACGATGCTACCGGCGCAGAATCGGCTGCTCGGCTTCCTCGAGCGGATGCGGCAGCGCGGTCTGGAGGTGCCCCCCGGCTACGTGCTGGAGGGCGACTTCTTCCAGGATTCCGGAGCCGGGGCCATGCGGGGGCTGCTCGCGCTGCCGGAGCGACCGACCGCCGTCTTCGCCGCGAGCGATGAGATGGCCATCGCCGCGATGGGCGTCGCGCTCGACGCGGGGCTGAGCGTGCCCGAGGACGTATCCATCATCGGCATCGATGACCTGGAATCCGCCTCGCTCGTCCGGCCCGCGCTGACGACCCTCGCCCAGGACCACTGGGCGCTCGGGCGCGCCCTCGTCCACTGCCTGGCGGAGATCATCGAGCGCCGCCGCGCCGACCCGCACGGCGAGTTGCCCGCGCAGCTGCCGGTGCTCCTCCCGACGCGGCTGGTGATCCGCGACTCCACGGGGCCGGCGCCCCGCTGAAGAGCTCGACGCAGCCCTCGCGTCACGACGCGACGTGCAGCCCTCGCGTCACAGCTCGACGTGCAGGGCTGGCGTCACAGCTCGACGCGCAGGCCCTTCGGAGTGTCGATCAGCAACCCGGGGGTCGACGCGAACGCCGCCTCGAGCTGCTCGCGCGTCTGGCTGAAGTGCGCCCAGTCGGCGGTGTGCACGCCGACCACCGCACGCGGGCCGAGCAGCCGGGCGGCCTCGGCCGCCTCCGCCGAGCCGAGGGTGAGGTCGGCGTCGATCTCCGGCACCCGGGCGGCGCCGGCGAACAGGATCGCGAGCTGGATATCGGGGAAGTTGTCGGCGATCTGCTCGACGAGGCCGAGCGAGGAGTTGTCGCCGGAGACGTAGACCGTCGGCGCATCCGGGCTCTGCAGCACGAAGCCGACCACCGGCGGGTCGTAGCCGTAGCCCGGGGGGACGTGCAGCGCCGGGACGACGGTGACGGTGGCCCCGCCGACGGTGGTCGACTCCCAGTCGTCCAAGCCCTGCACCGAGCCGCCCCACAGATCGGATGCCGCCTCGCGGGTCGAGATCGTGGTCGGCCCCTGCGCGATCAGCTCGAGGCCCTCCCAGTCGAGGTTGTCCTTGTGGGTGTGGTGGGAGAGCAGCACGAGATCGACCCGGCCGAGGTCGGTGCGGAGGATGCCGGGCCCCGCCGTCTTGACCAGGGTCGTCGACCCGCGCTCCGGGTAGCTCTGCGGGGGGTCGAAGGTCGGGTCGGTGACGATCCGCAGGCCCGCCCACTCCAGCAGCACCGTGGGTCCGCCGATGTAGGTGACGGCCGTCGTCGACATCCTCCGAGCCTACGTGCTCGCTCCGGTGCGTCCGGTGCGCTGCGGTGCGTCTGGAAGGATGGGGGCGGTGCCCGCGCTCGCCTATCTCTCCGCGTCGACGCCCCTGCGGATGGCGAGCGCCGGGGCTGCGGCGGCCATCCCGATCCTCGCGGTGCAGCGTCTGGACGATGTCGCGATCGGCGGGTTCCTGGTCGGCGCGTCCCTGGCACCGAGCATCGTGGTGGCACCGCTCGCGGGCGTCGCACTGGACAGGGCTCGGCATCCGCGCGCCCTGATCGCCGGCGCCGGCCTGGTCACCGCGGCGATGTTCGTCGTCGCGGCCTTCCTCGGCCCCCTCCCGGCCGGCGTGGTCGCCCTCGCGCTCGCGGTCTCCGGGGCGGCCACCCCGTTCTACTTCGGCGGGCTCTCGAGCTTCGTCACCCAGGCGATCGCGGACGAGTCCCGGGCGTATTCGGCGGACGCGCTCAGCTACAACATCGGCTCGGTCGCCGGTCCCGCCGTCGCCGCGGTCGCGGTCGGCGCCGGCTCGGCTCAGGCGGCGATGTTCGCCCTCGCGGCGACCGCTCTCGTCGGCTCCGTGGCGATGGGGGGGTTGCGGCTGGCCCCGCACAGCGACGCCGGGGCGGAACGCCCTCGGGTCTGGCGGCAGATCGGCACCGGACTGGCTTATCTGGCCGGGCACCGCCCGATCGCGGTGGTCACCGCCTCGGGCACGCTGAGTCAGCTCGGCGGCGGGGCGTTGCCGATCGCGGCGCTCGCGATCTCGGCGCAGCGCTCGGGCACCCCCGTCCACGCCGCCTGGTTCATCACCGCCTTCGCGGTCGGCGCCCTCGCGGGCACCCTGCTCGCGACGGCCGTGCCGGCGTCCCGGATCCCCCCCGAGTGGCGGATGGGTGTCGGCTTCGCCGCCACCGGGCTGGTGCTGCTGGCGGCCACGCCGGATGCGGGGCTCGCCGCCGCCCTCGGGCTGATCGGCGTGGCCGGGGTGTTCACCGCGCACAGCACCGCGCCGATGCTGCTGCTGCGCACGCAGCAGTCGCCCGCGCGGCTGCGCTCGCAGGTGTTCACGGTGGGGTCGGCGCTGCGCACCACGGCGGCCGCGGCCGGGGCCGCGATCGCGGGGCTCCTCGCGTCGGCGTCCGTCGAGCTGCAGCTCGGCGCCATCGCGGTGGTGTGGGTGCTGTCGGGGGTGCTGATGCTCGCCTACCCCCGGCGTGCCGCGCCGGTCGCCGACAGCTGAGGCGTCAGGCCAGGAAGGCGAGCACCCGGGTCCAGAACAGCTCCGCGGATGCGGCGTCGTACTCGCCCGGGAGCGAGGCATCCATGAAGAGGTGCCCGTCGCCTGGGTACTCGAACACCTCGCAGCCCGCGCCCGCCGTCGCCAGCTCGTCGCGCATCCGCTCGGCGGACCCCTCGTCGCGGAACGGGTCGCCGACCGCCTCGTGCACCTGCGCCGGCACCCCCGCGGGCCAGCTGGCGGGCAGGTCGGACGGCGGGATCGCCCCCGCCGCGAGCACCACGCGCGAGACCGGGCGGGTCGTCGCGACGGTCGCGGCGAGCACGCAGCCGAGCGAGAAGCCCAGCACGGCGAGGTCGTCGGGCAGGCCCTCGGCGGCGGCGCGCCCCCGGCGCACGAGCTCCTCGCCGCCGAGCCGGTTCCAGGCGTAGTCCATGGCGGGGTCGTACTCGTCGCCCACCCGCCCGTCGAGGTAGTCGGGCACCACCAGCTCGTGGCCGGCGGCCTCGAGCCGGGCGACGGCGTCGGCGATGCCGGGGCGGATGCCGAGAACGGAGGAGAACAGCAGTATCTGCGTCATGCGCTCAGGTAAGCACCGCCCCCCGACACCGCGCGAGCGCTACGGGCTGATCGCGAGGAACACGAAGGCCGCGAGCAGGATGAGGTGCACGATTCCCTGGAGCCGGGTCGCGCGCCCCGGCACCACGGTGAGCGTCGCGACGACCATGGTCAGCGCGAACAGCACGATCTGCACCGGCCCGAGCCCGAGGTCGAGGGGGCCGGGCAGCCAGATCGAGGCGATCGCGATCGAGGGGATCGTGAGTCCGATGCTCGCCATCGCCGATCCGAGGCCGAGATTGAGGCTGGTCTGGATCCGGTTGCGGAGGGCGGCGCGGGAGGCGGCGAGACCTTCCGGCAGCAGCACGAGCAGGGCGATGACGACCCCGACGAACGAGTTGGGGATGCCGGCCGCCGCGACGCCCGCCTCGATGGAGGGGGAGACGCCCTTCGCGAGACCGACCACCGCGACCAGCGCCACGAGCAGCAGGAGGACGCTGACGACGGTGGTGCGCGTCGAGGGCGGCTCGGCATGGTCCTCCCGATCGATGTTCTTCCCCGCGTCGTCGACGGGCAGGAAGAAGTCGCGGTGCCGATTGGTCTGCGTCTGCACGAACACGCCGTACAGCAGGAGGGCGGCGACCGCGACGAAGGCGAGCTGCGCCCCGCTGAACTGCGCACCCGGCGCGCTCACTGTGAAGCGCGGCAGCACCAGGGTCAGCGTCGTCAGCGTCGCGACCACCGCGAGCGCCGCTCCGGCTCCCTCGGGGTTGAAGCGCACCAGCCGGTGACGGGCCCCGCCGAGCAGCAGCGAAAGGCCCACGATGCCGTTGCAGGTGATCATCACCGCCGCGAAGGCCGTGTCCCTGGCCAGGGTCTCGGCGCCCTCCTTGCCGCTGATCATCAGCGTGATGATGAGCGCCACCTCGATCACGGTCACGGCCACCGCCAGCACGAGCGAGCCGAACGGCTCACCCACTCGGTGGGCGATCACCTCCGCGTGATGCACCGCGGCGAGCACGGCCCCGATCAGCAGCAAGGCCACGAGCGGCACGACCCCGAGCGGCAGCGCCCGACCCCAGGTGAGCGTCAACCCGGCCAGGGCGAGGGCGGGCACGATCCAGGTCCATCGCCGGAGGAGGCTCCTCATCCGCCCATTGTCCTGCCGGGCGTGCCCGTTGTAGATCGAGCGTGTGCCCTGGCACGGGCACGCCCGGTACGGAACAGGCACGCTCGGCGGGCGCGGACCCGCCACTGCCGCAGGAGCTGCGCCCTCACCGCAGTTGCGGACGTGCGCTGATCTGACCGGTGTCGAAGCCGAGCAGGTGCAGGCCGCCGTGGAAGCGCGCGTGCTCGACCTTGAGGCAGCGGTCCATCACCACCGTGAGGCCGAGCGACTCCCCGTAGCGGGCGGCCTCCTCGTTCCAGATGCCCAGTTGCACCCACACCGTCGGCGCGCCCACCGCGACGACGTCGTCGATGACCTGCGGGATGTCGGATGCGCGCCGGAAGACGTCGACGATGTCCGGCACGACCGGCAGGTCGGCCAGGGAGCGGTAGACCTTCTGACCGAGGATCTCGTCGGCGTTCGGGTTGACGAAGTAGAGGTCGTAGTCGCTGGACTGCTGCAGGTAGGTGGCGACGAAGTAGCTCGAGCGCGCGGGGTTCGGAGAGGCGCCGACGATCGCGACGCTCTTCGCGCGGCGCAGGATGCCGAGGCGCTGCGTCGCGGAGGGGCCGACCCAGGTGCGGGTCGAGCGCAGCAGCTTCGCGAGGGGGGAGCCGGCGGGGAGCTCGCAGGTGAGCCCGTTCGCGAGGGTGGTGGGGGCGCTGTCGGTCATCGCGCTCATTCTCCCCTCACGGCCAGGGTGAGCGCTCGGTCGAGGTCGTAGCGGATGTCGTCGGCATCCTCGATCCCGACGCTGATCCGCACCAGGCCCGGCGCGACCCCCGAGTCGGCCAGCTGCGCCGCGCTCAGCTGCGCGTGCGTCGTGGAGGCGGGGTGGATGACGAGGGTCTTCGCGTCGCCGATGTTCGCGAGGTGGCTGGCCAGCTCGACCGACTCAATGAACCGCTGCCCGGCTGCCCGGCTGGCCTCGGGCGAGGAGCCTGCGACGCCGAACGAGAACACGGCGCCTGGACCTTTCGGCAGGTACTTCGCGGCGCGCTCGTGGTGCGGATGCGACTCCAGCCCCGCCCAGTTCACGTACTCCACGCGGGGGTCGGCCTCCAGCCACTCCGCGACGGCGCGCGCGTTGTCGACGTGCGCCTGCATCCGGTACGGGAGGGTCTCGACGCCCTGCGCGAGCAGGAACGCCGAGTGCGGCGCGAGCGCCGGACCGATGTCGCGCAGCTGCTCGGCGCGGAGCCGGGTGAGGAAGGCGTACTCGCCGAAGTTGCCGTGCCAGTTGAGCCCGCCGTAGTGCGGCACGGGCTGGTCGAAGAGCGGGAAGCGCTCGGAGGCCCAGGGGAAGCGGCCCGACTCGACGACGACGCCGCCGAGGGTGGTGCCGTGCCCGCCGAGAAACTTCGTGGCCGAGTGCACCACCACATCCGCCCCCCATTCGATCGGCCGGTTGAGGTAGGGGGTGGGGATGGTGGAGTCGACGACGAGGGGGATGCCGGCGGCGTGTGCGACGTCGGCGAGCGCCTCGAGGTCGGCGACCTCGCCGGAGGGGTTCGCGACCGTCTCGGCGAACAGCAGCTTCGTCTCGGGGCGGATGGCGGCGGCGTAGTCGGCCGGGTCGGTGCCGCCGACGAAGGTGGTCTCGACGCCGAAGCGGCGCAGGGTCACATCCAGCTGGGTGATCGTGCCGCCGTAGAGGCTCGCGCCGGCGACGATGTGGTCGCCCGCGCCGGCGAGCGCGGCGAACAGGATGAACTCCGCGCCGAGCCCGGATGCGGTCGCCACGGCGCCGAGCCCGCCCTCCAGGGACGCGATCCGCTCCTCGAAGCTCGCCACCGTGGGATTTGCGAGTCGGGAGTAGATGTTCCCGTACTTCTGCAGGGCGAACCGGGCCGCGGCATCCGCGGTGTCCTGGAACACGAACGCGCTGGACTGGTAGATCGGCAGCGCCCGCGCACCGGTGACCGGGTCGGGGATGTTGCCGGCGTGGATCGCCCGGGTCGCGAACCCCCACTCCCGGTCCAGCTGGGGGGACCGGTCGAGCTCGGTTGCCTTGTGCGGTTCGGCGGCGGGGGTGTCGGCCATGCCTCCCGAGCGTAGGGGAGCCGCCCGCACCGGAGCCGCGCGGCCGTCATCCGCCGCAACCCGAGTCGAGCCCCGAGCCCCATCGGTCGCAGGATGGCCTTCAGGGTGGTCCGGAAGCACGGATTGCAACCGATAGCGAGGATGAGAGAAAGGAGGAATGCGGCGACGCCCCTCACTCGGCGGGTGTCTCCGGGGGGAGGAGGTCACGGGCCAGGAGGGTCGCCCCCGCGACGGCGGCGGGCATCGCCACCACCGCGCCGAGCGGCAGGAGGAACAGCAGGTAGGCGCACGCGCCGAAGCCCGTGATCCGCGCGCGATGGACGTGGCGCAGCCGCGTCTGCGCCTCGCGGGCCATCCCGCGACCGGTGAGCGGCCGCTCCAGCAGCTCCGCGCCGAGCAGGCGCCCGCCGAGGACGGCGCCGATCACCAGCGCCGAGACACTGCCGACACCCGGCAGCAGCCCCACGAGGAAGAGCAGCGCGCCGAGCAGCAGGGACTTCCCG
>JACRGJ010000017.1 GCA_016212425.1 Micrococcales bacterium
CCGCCGACGAGGCCGTCGTGACCGCCGCGCCCCGCGACGCCCGCGCCAAGGGCGCGCTCCGCGCCGTGGGCTTCGCGCCGCACACCGGCGGACAGTGGATCCGGGAGGTGCCCTAGAGCAGCCCCCGACCCCATCGCTTGGCGATCTCGGGCATACGGGCAAAGCACAGTATTTCCAACTTCACTCATGAGTGAAGTTGGATGCATCCAGCAAGATTCATTGCCCCCGCGTGCACATCCGCACGTAGATCTCGCTCGAGAACGCGCCCTCCGTCGTTTGACCCGTCACGCGCGCGAGGAACACCGGCGGCAGTGGAGCGAGCGGGTCGGGCTCCGGCGACGTGATGGGGCAGAGGTCGAGACCGAGCGGGTCACCGTCCGCGTGCAGGCTGGCTTGCGTCGCCGCTCCCATCCCGGGGTAGTCCGTCTCGCCGACCCAGGCCGTCCAGTCCTGCGTGTCGAATGGCTCGAGGGGCGGACCGCCGCCGAAGCCGCTCGTCGCCGGCCGGATGTGCATCACGGGATCGATCGACGTGACCGCGAAGCCCTCGGCGTGCGGGAAGTAGGCGTACAGGTCCGTCCACGTGAAGCCCTCGCCTGCGGTCACCATCGCGTTGCCGTCGCCGGGCGGCGTGTCGAGCCCCTCGTGACAGGTGAGGATGGTGTGTGGTGGCCAGCCCGTGCCGAAGTCGGCGGTGCCGCAGCGCGCCTCGAACGTGCCGCCGTCGGCGCGGCCGCGCACGACGAGCCCGTCGACGTTCGCCCAGGGCTCGTCGGTCCCGCAGCGCGCGGCGAGTGACGCGTCGGCGTCGCCGGTCGCGAGGACGCCGCTCGTGAAATCGAGCCCGAGTGCGCCGGGCGATCCGTCGAGGGTCTGCAGGACGGCATCCCCGACGAGGACGTCCACGGAGGTCACCCGGGCGCAGACTCCATCGCCGACCCCGAGGATGACGCGCCCGCTCACCTCCATCCGCGCGGAGTCGAGGATGGCCATCTCGACCTCGTCGCAGCTCGCGTCGATCACCGCGTCCCCCGGGGCCGGCGCGCACGCGTCCGAGTCGCCGTCGCCGTCGCTGTCGGCATCCGTGTCGACGTCGGTGTCGGCGTCCGAGTCCGTGTCGGTGTCACCATCGGAGTCGGTGTCGGCGTCCCCATCGGGCCCCTCGTCGTCGTCCCCACCCCCACTGCCGCTGCAGCCGGCGACGAGGGCCGCAACGAGCACTGCCATCGTGGTCGTGAGCGTCATGTCCCTGCCCCTTCGGTGCCGGGGCGCGCAGGTTCGTTCACCTGGAGTCCGGTTCCCGCTGACAGCAATCACCGCCGGACGACGCGCTGCTCAGCGGCGAGCCGCCACGAGGGCCATCTCGGTGCCCGGGTGAAGGCGGACCCCGATCGCGACGACCGCGGTCGGGCCTTCTTGACCTGACATGTCTATTCTGACATGGTGACAATCGGGTGAGCCCATTGCCGAAGTCTTCGCAAAGCGAACCCGTGCAACACCGAAGGTGGTGATTCAGGTCTGCAAGAAGCGGCTGCGGGAGTACGACGATGAATGAAGCAAGGAAGCGCCGGCTGCAGAGCCTTGGTTGGAGGTTCGGGAACGCCAAGGAGTTTCTCCGGCTGTCCGACGAGGAAGCGGCCTTCGTCGAGCTCAAGATCGAGCTCGCCCAGGCCCTGAGGGGTCGGCGGAAGAGGCATCGGCTGAGTCAGGTCGGGCTGGCTCGGCTCCTGGGATCGAGCCAGTCGAGGGTCGCGAAGATGGAGGCGGGCGACCCCTCCGTGTCGATGGACCTGCTCGTGCGAGCTTTGCTCGCCCTCGGCGTCTCGCGCCGCGAGCTTGCGCGCGTGTTCGCGGCCAAGGCTGCTTGAGCGGGTCGGGCTCCGGCGACGTGATGGGGCAGAGGTCGAGACCGAGCGGGTGGCGAACCGGATCGCGTCCAGATCGTCCGCGTAAACGCGGTGCTCGAAGGCGCCGTTCAACCTCCAGAACACTCCGAAGGCCGCACGGCGCTCGCTGACGCAGAACGGGTTGGCAGAGCAGCCCTGCCGCGGCCGAGCCTCGAGCACTCCCTCGCGTCGTCGATGCTCGGAGAGGCGCTGGGCGGGCCGTTCGGCCGTGGGCGCGGAGGCCGGGCGGCTGGTGGATCCTCGACGAGCCGGAGCTGCACTTGGCTCGTGGACCCGGCTGCGCACACGCTCGAGGTCTTCCGGCTTCAGCAGGGCGGCTGGCTCCTTTCCACAGCTTTCGCCGGCACGGGTGCGATCCGCGCGGAGCCGTTCGAGGCGATCGAGATCGACCTCGGCGGCCCTCTGGCCGCCCGCCGAATAGCGCTACCGACGATCTCCGATCGCTGTGCGATGCGACCCGGACCGACCTGAGCTCGTCGCAGGATCAGCGGGCGCCGACCCGGATGCTCGCGCGGGTCGTGACCTGGTTTCCGGCCTCGTCGAAGGCGCGGACGGTGACGACGTGCGGGCCGGCTGGGAGGTCCGGGGGCAGGTCGAACGCGAAGGCCTCCTCGCGGCTGTCGAGCAGATC
>JACRGJ010000018.1 GCA_016212425.1 Micrococcales bacterium
ACCTGACGAGCGCTGGGTGGTGCTCGGGCCGAACGGGGCGGGGAAGACCACGCTGCTGCAGGTGGTCTCGGCGACCATCCACCCTTCGGCGGGCAACGCGACCCTGCTCGACAGCCGGCTCGGGCAGATCGACGTGTTCGAGCTGCGCCCCCGTATCGGGTTCGCGTCCAGCTCGCTAGCGCGCCGCATTCCGCCGACCGAGACGGTTCTGGACGCGGTGATGACGGCCGCCTACTCGGTCACCGGGCGCTGGAACGAGGAGTACGAGGACGTCGACGTGCGCCGCGCCCGCCGGGTGCTCGCCGAGTGGAAGCTCGACCACCTCGTCGACCGACGATTCGGCAGCCTCAGCGACGGGGAGCAGAAGCGGACGCAGATCGCGCGGTCGGTGATGACCGACCCGGAGCTGCTGCTGCTCGACGAACCCGCCGCGAGCCTGGATCTCGGGGCCCGCGAGGAGCTGCTGCAGCTGCTCGGCAACTACGCCGCGTCGCCCGACGCCCCCGCCATGGTCATGGTGACGCACCACGTCGAGGAGATCCCACTCGGCTTCACCCACGCGCTGCTGCTCGCGAATGCGCGCATCCGCGCCGCCGGGCCGCTGGACGAGGTCATCACCGCCGAGCACCTCACCGAGGTGTTCGGCCTCCCGCTGACGGTCACCCGCTCCGACGACGGCCGCTTCACCGCCCGCGCCACCTGAACCGGCGCGACCTCCGACCGCCAGCGAGGCGGGTTGTTTCATCCGGGACAGGGCGACTGTCGCGGCTGCCTTGGCATCCGAGGTTCGTCTCAGGCCTGAGGCCGCTCTGGTAAGCTCGGTCCTCGGCCGTTCGGCCCCGAGCATCCCTTCTTCCACCGAGGTACCGCCATGAAGACCGACATCCACCCCGAGTACCGGGCGATCGTGTTCCGCGACCTGGCGAGCGGCGAGACCTTCCTCACCCGCTCCACCGCGACGAGCGACAAGACCATCGAGCTCGACGGCGAGACCTACCCGGTGATCGACGTCGAGATCTCCTCCGCCTCGCACCCCTTCTACACCGGGAAGCAGCGCATCCTCGACAGCGCCGGCCGCGTCGAGAAGTTCAACACCCGCTACAAGAGCTTCGGCGGCGCCAGCAAGAGCTGACCGCACGCCACCCGGACGGGCGATCGGCTTCGGCCGGTCGCCCGTTCCGCGTCCGCGCCGAACGTCACGCCCGAGGACGTCACGCCGAGCGTGAGGTCGCGCGCGGGACGCGCGCCTCGCGGGCGCGACGGGCGAGCGCCCAGGGGATCAGGATGTCTCGGCTCAGCGGCGCGATGTCGACGTCCCCCGGGCGCTGCGGGTCGATCCAGGCGGCCTCCTCGATCTCCGCGGCGACGCCCGGGATGCCGTTGAGCGGCGCCTCGAACACCTGCGCGTCGACCAACACCCCCGCCTCGTTGGCCGCCGGCGCCGCGAAGCGGCCGATCGGCACGAGATCCTCGCGCGCGAGCTCCATCCCGAGCTCCTCGCGCAGCTCGCGCACCAGAGCCGCGGAGGCCGTCTCACCCGGCTCGAGCTTGCCGCCGGGCTGCAGGAACGCGGTCGTGCCGCGCTTGCGGACGAACAGGAGAGCGCCATCCGCGCGTTCGATCACCGCGGCGGCGATGCGCAACGGCTCCGCCAGGTGCCGGCCCCGGCGCTCCGAGACGACGGGCCAGGCGTCCGAGCAGCGGAACCCCGGGTCGCGCTCGCGCCGCACCCATTCCTGATACGAGGTGGCCTGCTCGGCGAACCACACCTGCTGCCGCGCGTGCAGCTCGGCGGCGCTCAGCTCCAGCTGCCCGGGATGCGCCCGGGCGATCGCCTGCGCCACCCGGCCCGCTGCGACGGCGTCGGCGCCCGCGTCGTGCGCATCCGTCAGCGCGACGCCGTGGTGCTCGGCGACCGCGACGAGGGTGCGCTTGCCCGCGCGGTGCGGGTCGAGCGCCCGATCGATCACGAGCGGGTCGACGATCGGGCCGGGCTCCCGGAGCGGCTCGATGCCGTGCCGCAGCGCCTCGTGGTGGAGCAGGCTGAGGTCGTAGGGCGCGTTGTAGACGACGACCGGGATGCCGCGCTCGAGGAACCCGCGCAGCCGCGCGACGATCTCGGCGACGACGAGCGCGGCGGGCCGTCCGTCGCGCCGGGCGCGCGCCGTGCCGATGCCGTGCACGGCCGCCGCTCCGTCCGGGATCTCCACGCCCGGATCGGCGAGCCAGTCGTGCCGCTCGAGCACCCGGCCCCCGGCGTCGAGGAGCCCCACGTGCGCACTGACGATCCGGCTGGTGGCGACGTCGACGCCCGTGGTCTCGAGGTCGACGACGGCGAGAAGCTCGTGCCACCCTCTCTCCACGCCTTCAGGGTAGAAGGCGCGGACGACGGGCCGGTCAGATCGACGGCGGCGTGTAGCGCTGCTGGCCCACGTGCAGCCAGTAGAAGCTCTGGGTCGCGAGCGTCAGCTGCAGGCGGCCGTCCGCATCCACGGAGGGGAACTCGCCGCCGCCGAACAGGTCGTACAGCGGAGCGCCGTGATCGTGCTCGGGCATCGCGATCCGCACCGAGACGGGATTGTGCGAGAACGAGAAGACGCACAGGATGCGCTCCGGCGCGTCTCCGAACTGCGTTCCGGACCCCGGGTAGTCGCGGATGAACGCGAGCACCGACTCGTGGTCGGTCTCGAGCACCTCGATGGACCCCATCCCGAACGTCGGATGGGCCTTCCGCACGTGGATGACGTTGCGCACCCAGTGCAGGAGGGAGCGCGACTGCGCCAGCTGCGACTCCACGTTGGTCAGCGTGTAGTTGTAGACCAGGGACTGCACCACCGGGAGGTAGAGCTTGCCGGGGTCGGCGGTGGAGAAGCCCGCGTTGCGGTCGGGCGTCCACTGCATCGGCGTCCGGGACGCGTCGCGGTCGGGCAGCCAGATGTTGTCGCCCATCCCGATCTCGTCGCCGTAGTACAGGAACGGGCTTCCCGGCAGGGAGAACAGCAGCGCGTGCGCGAGCTCGAGCTCGGCGCGGCTGTTGTCGAGCAGCGTGGCGAGCCGGCGCCGGATGCCGATGTTCGATCGCATCCGCGGGTCGTACGCGTACCAGCCGTACATCGCCTGCCGGTACTCCTCGCTCACCATCTCGAGCGTGAGCTCGTCGTGGTTGCGCAGGAACACTCCCCACGCGGCGCCCTCGGGCACCTCCTGCGTCTCGGAGAGCACCCGCTTGAGCTCCTGCGCCGACTGCGAGCGGAGGGAGTAGAAGATGCGCGGCATCACGGGGAAGTCGAAGGCCATGTGGCATTCGGGCTCGGCATCCGTGCCGAAGAACTTCGCCACCTCCGCCGGCCACTGGTTGGCCTCGGCGATCAGGATGCGGCCCGGGTACTCCAGGTCGACCATCGCGCGCATCTTCTTGATGAAGTCGTGGGTGGCCGGCTCGGATTCGCCCGAGCCCTCCTCGGTTTCGTACAGGTAGGGGATCGCATCCAGTCGCAGGCCGTCGACCCCCATGTCGAGCCAGAACCGGGCGATGTCGAAGATGGCGTCGTGCACCGCGGGGTTCTCGAAGTTCAGGTCGGGCTGGAAGGAGAAGAACCGGTGCCAGAAGAACTGGCGGCGCTCGGAGTCGAAGGTCCAGTTCGAGTCCTCGGTGTCGATGAAGATGATGCGCACGTTCGGGTAGCGCTCGTCGCTGTCGCTCCAGACGTAGAAGTCGCCGTACGGCCCCTCCGGGTCGCTGCGCGACTGCTGGAACCACTCGTGCTGGTCGGAGGTGTGATTGATCACCAGATCCATCACGATGCGCATGTTGCGCTCGTGCGCCTTCGTCACCAGCTCGCGGAACTCGTCGATCGTGCCGAAGTCGGGGAGGATCCCCTTGTAGTCGCTGATGTCGTACCCGCCATCGCGCATCGGCGAGGTGTAGATCGGGGGGATCCACAGCCCGTCGACCCCGAGCCATTGCAGGTAGTCGAGCTTGGAGATCAGCCCGCCGAGGTCGCCGGTGCCGTCTCCGTTGGAGTCGACGAAGGAGCGCACCATCACCTCGTAGAACACCGAACGGCGGTACCAGTGCGGGTTGAGGGCGAGGCCGGGCAGGGTGATGGGCGCGGTGAAGCTCACTCCACGATCCTAGGCAGGGCCGTCGGGTCGGGATGCGCCGTTCGGGCGGCGTTCAGTGCCGGGTTGCGCGGGATGCGGATTATGGGCGACGAATATCGGTGCGCTGCGTGCGGGGCCACGATTTCCACGGAGAGAGCAGAAACGGAAAGTCTTGGTCCGGGTCATTTTCTGGGCCATCGAAATATCGGGCGCGTGACGGTCTCCACGGACAGACATCCTCACGGAAAATGGGGCGTCAGTCGGCAAGTGAGCGCGCGGGGCGCGCGAGTTTTCCGCGTGGCGAAGTTCCTCGTGCGGCTTCCCTACTCTTTCGTTCGGTGGTATATTCGACTCATCACCCGGTGGCCGGATCGGGAATCTCCTTATCACCCGATAGCTGGAGGAATTGAATTCCGTGGCCGCCACCCGCTTGGTCGAACTCGCGACCTCCGTCGCCGCACTCGGCGACGCCATGGCGCTGCGGGACGACGACGTCGTGGCCGCCATCCGCGACGTGGGGGAGCTGCGGAGGCTCGTGGAGGCCGTGGGCGCGCGGCTGGCGGCGACCTTGTCCGAACGCTGCGCCGCGCGGGACGCCGCATCCCCCGATGCGCGACGCGGCTTCGTCTCGGCCGAGACGCTCATCGCGGCGGAGGCCGACCTGGACCGCGCGGACGCCGCATCCTGGACGCGGGTCGGCGGCCTGCGCTGCGCGGGTCGCGCTCTCGGGCGAGGTGATCTCGGCGCCGCATCCGGGTGTCGCCGATGCGGTCGCGGCCGGGGCGCTCTCCCTCGGCGCCGCAGACCGCATCGTGCGCACCCTCGACGCCGCGGCGGAGCACAGCACGCCGGAGCAGGTCGACCGATTCGAGCAGACCCTCGTGGCCCTGGCCCCCGGGATGCCCTCCCGCGACCTGCGCGCCGCATGCCGTCGCGTGATCGACCTCGTCGATCCGGACGGGATCGAACCCGCCGAGGACGAGTTGCGCCGCAGGTCGACCCTCACCATCCATCAGCAGGATGACGGCCTCACCCGGCTCGTGGCGCTCCTGCACCCGGAAGCGGCCGCCTACGTCCTCACCGCGCTCGACGCGCGCACGGCACCCCGGCGCCTGCCGACCTTCTCCCTCGACGCGGGCGCCGCATGCGGCGATCCCGATGCGCAGGGCGTCGAGGACCGTCGCACTCTCGCCTATCGGCGCGCGGACGCCCTCGCCGGGATCGCCAGGGACGCGCTGAGCCTCGACACGGGTCGCGTCGCCGGCGCGGCGGTCACCGCCGTCGTGACGATGACGCTCGAACAGCTGCACGGCGCGGGCGGCGCGGCTCGGCTCACCGGGATCGACCAGCCCGTCAGCGCGGCCACCGCCCGCCGGATGGCGGCGCAGGCGGAGCTCATCCCGCTGGTGCTCGGCCGCGAGTCCGAGATCCTCGATCAGGGCCGCGCCTGCCGGCTCGCCACCCCGGCGCAGCGTCGCGCGCTCGCCCACCGCGACGAGGGCTGCATCTGGGGATGCGGTGCTCCACCCGGCTGGTGCGACGTGGCGCACCTGCGATCCTGGCTCGGCGGCGGCCGGACCGATCTCGACAATCTCGCCCTGATGTGCTCGTTCCATCACCGGCTCTTCGACCACGAGGGGTGGAGCCTGCGGTGGCATGACGGCGCGCCGTGGCTGATCCCTCCCGCGCACGTCGACCCCACCCGCACCCCGCGGCGCGCGGGTCCGGTCGCGGCGGTCGCGTAGCCCCCGCCGATACCCTGAGCGGATGCCTCAGCCGTCGCCGTACGCCGCCCGGCTCGCCGAGGTGCCCGTGCGCCGGCGCACGATCGAGGTGCTCGGCTCGCCGACGGCGTACTGGGACTACGGGCCCGCGGATGCCGACGTAGCCCTGGTGCTGGTGCACGGCTACCGCGGCGATCACCACGGACTCGAACCCGTCGTGGCCCACCTCGGCGACCTGCGCGTGATCTCGCCCGATCTGCCCGGCTTCGGCGAGTCGGCCCCGTTGCCCTCCACCTCGATGCCCTCGGCCCCTCTCGCGCCGGCCCCCCACTCCATCGCGGGCTACGGACGCTGGCTCGACGGGTTCCTCGACGCTCTGCGGCTGCGCGGCACGGTCCCGCTGCTCGGGCACTCCTTCGGCTCGATCGTCGTCGCCCATGCCGTCGCCGCGGGACTTCCGACGCCGCGGCTCATCCTCGTCAACCCCATCTCCACCGACCCGATGGCCGGGGTGAACGGCATGCTCGCCCGGCTCACCCGGCTCTACTACCGGCTCGGTCGTGCGCTGCCGCCGTGCGCCGGGGCGGCATGGCTGGGCAGCCCGGCCATGGTGCGGTTCATGAGCTCGACGCTGGCGAAGACGACCGACCCGCGCCTGAAGCGCTGGATCCACGAGGAGCATCTGCGCTACTTCAGCGGCTTCTCCGACCGCGACACCCTCGCCGAGGGGTTCGACGCGTCGCTGGAGACCGACGTGCTGCGCGCCGCCGCCGCCCTGACCATGCCCACGCTCCTCATCGTCGGCGACGACGATCTCATCGCCCCGCTGGAGGGGCAGCGCGAGCTCGCGGCGCGACTGCCCGAGGCGCAGCTGGAGGTGCTCACGGGGGTGGGCCACCTCATCCACTACGAGCGCCCCGCACGGGCCGCCGCGCTCATCCGCGCCTTCCTGCGGGCGGATGGGGCGTAGCGGATGCGCATCCTCTGCGACTGCCGCTACACCCGCCTCGACCACCACGACGGCATCAGCCGTTACGGCGCCC
Source organism: Micrococcales bacterium (assembly GCA_016212425.1). GTDB lineage: Bacteria > Actinomycetota > Actinomycetes > Actinomycetales > Microbacteriaceae > Schumannella. Next base: position 6,872 of record JACRGJ010000018.1, read on the forward strand.
GGGTCACCGAGGCGCTCTCCCGCCGGCACGCGGTGACGATGCTCATCAGCGACGAGCGTCAGCTGGCGCTGCTGCCGGACCTGCCCTGGATCCGCGTGAGCGCGCCGACCAGCCCGCGCGAGCCGTTCATCGCCGCGCAGATCACCCGCGCGGCCCCGGATGCGGACGTGCTCTGGTCGCCGATGCAGACCATCGGCTCGCTCGGACGGCGCTACGGACTGGTCCTCACCCTGCACGATCTCATCTACTACGAGCACCGCACCCCGCCGCGGAATCTGCCAGGCCCGGTGCGGCTGCTCTGGCGGCTCTACCACCTCGCCTACTGGCCGCAGCGGCTGCTGCTGAATCGGGCCGACGAGGTCGCCACCGTCTCGGAGACCACGCGGCGGCTGATGGCCGAGCACCGGCTGACCCGCCGCCGTGTCACCATCGTGACGAACGCCGCCGACGTCGTGGCGGGTGCCGCGCCGCGCACCATGCCGTCGGGGCGCGACCTCGTGTACATGGGGGAGATCCGCCCCTACAAGGGCGCCGACACCCTCGCCCGGGCGATGCGGGAGCTGCCGGGCTGGCGGCTGCACCTGCTCAGTCGGATGCCCGCCGACGAGCGTCCGCGGCTGGAGGCGATGGCGCCCGGCGGATCTCTCGTGATCCACGACGGCACGAGCGACGCGGACTACGCCGAGCTGCTCGATCGCGCCTTCGCCCTCGTGCACGCCTCCCGTGCCGAGGGATTCGGCATCCCCCTGGTGGAGGCGATGTCGCACGGCACCCCGGTCGTCGCCAGCGACATCCCGATCTTCCGCGAGGTGGGAGCGGGCGCGGCCTCCTATTTCCCAGTGGGCGACCCGCACGCGCTCGCCAGAGAGCTGCGGCGACTGGAGGACCCGCAGCTCTGGGCCGAACGCTCCGCCGCATCCCTCGCTCGTGCGGCGCACTACGACTGGGACGACGCCGCCGCGGCCCTTCTCGAGGTGCTCGAGCGGGTGCACGCGGCGCGCCGCCGCCGCTGACCCCGCGTCGCGGTGCTCAGCGCACGTTCGCGTCGCGATGCTCCAGGGCGTTCTGGTCGTCGATGTCGCCGCAGTCCGGTCCGATCGATTCCTCCTCGATCGGATCATCGAAGGCGATCAGCTGCAGGCTGCCCTCGAACACCCGGAAGCTGTGCACCGAGCCGTTCGTGATCATCCCGAACCGGCTCCCCGGGTCGACGGCGTTGAGCACCGAGCGGATCGCGCCGCCGTGGCTCACGATCACGAGCGACTCGCCGGGATGCGCGTCCGCGAGCCGCAGCAGCGCCGGCGCCACGCGAAGCGCGACCGCCTCGCGGCTCTCGCGACCCGGCACCCGCACGCCCTCCGGGAAACGCCGCTCGATCTCCTGCCAGCTCAGCCCCTCCGCCTCCCCGTAGTTGCGCTCCACCAGCTCGGCGACCGCGCGCGGGGCCGGCGCGCCGATCTCGGCCGCGATGAGCTCGGCGGTCTCCCGCGCGCGGGACAGCGGACTCGTGTAGACGCCGTCCCAGCTGCGCCGCGAGAGCAGCCGTCCGGCGGTGCGCGCCTGGGCTCGGCCGGTGCCGTTCAACGGGATGTCCGTGGCGCCCTGGATGCGCTTGGCCACGTTCCAGTCGGTCTCCCCGTGGCGCACGAGGTACAGCTCGGTCATCCGCTCAGTATGCAGCGGGCGGAGCGGGCCTCACGCGAGGCGGTCGCGGAGCGCGCTCAGCACCTCGCTGGCGCCCGCGTCGATCTTCAGCGCCGCCCGGGCATCCCCCTTCGTAGCGCCGCGGTTGAGGATGAGGACCGGGAGCTTCCGGCGCAGGGCCTGCTGCAGCAGGCGGATGCCGGAGTTCACGACGAGCGACGAGCCGGCGATGAGCAGAGCATCCGCCCGCTGCACCAGCGCGCTCGCCTCCCGGAAGATCTCCCCGGGCACGAACTCGCCGAAGAACACCACCTCGGGTTTCAGCGTGCCGCCGCAGACCGTGCACAGGGGCGCCACCATGTCCTCCACCGCATCGACCGTGACGTCGCCGTCGGGGTTCAGCTCGACCCCGCCCGGGGCGTCGAGCCAGGGATTCGCCTCCGCCATCCGCGCCGCGATGTCCTGCCGGGCGAAGATCTGGCCGCAGTGCAGGCAGCGCACCCGACTCACCGTGCCGTGCAGCTCGACCACGTGCCGGGAGCCGGCCCGCGAGTGCAGGTGGTCGACGTTCTGGGTGATGACCCCGTTGGTCACCCCGGCCGCCTCCAGGGCGGCCAGGGCGTGGTGCCCCTCGTTCGGCGAGGTGGCGGCGAAGTGCCGCCACCCGAGGTGCGACCCCGCCCAGTAGCGCTTGCGTGCCCGCTCGTCGGCGAGGAACTGCTGGATGGTCATCGGGGTGCGGCGCGGCGCACCCTCGCCGCGGTAGTCGGGGATGCCCGAGTCGGTCGAGAGCCCGGCGCCGGTGAGCACCGCGACCCGCCGCCCCCGGAGAAGCTCGGTGGCGGCATCGACCGCCTCCGCGAGCGCGGAGCCCGCGGCGATCGCGAGCGGGCCGGTCGTCGTCATCCGCGCCTCCCGTCGATCCTCACCCGCCCCAGGCTAAACGCCCGACTTTTCGGATATGTTTCCGCCCCGTGCACCTGGTCCCGATCGACGATCCCGACGACGCACGACTGGCCGACTACACCCGGCTCACGGATGTCGTGCTGCGTCGGCGCACGGAGCCGGCGGATGGGCTCTACATCGCGGAGTCGACGCGGGTGCTGCAGCGGGCGCTGACCGCCGGGCACCGCCCCCGATCCGTGCTGCTCCAGGAACGCTGGCTGCCCGAGATCGCGCCGCTGCTCGAGCCCTTCGACGTGCCGGTGTACGTGGGCGACGGACCGGTGCTCGAGGCGGTCACGGGGTTCGTCATGCACCGGGGCGCCCTCGCCTCGATGCACCGCCCGCCGCTGCGCCCCGTCGCCGAGGTGCTCGAGGGCGCCCGCCGGGTCGTCGTCATCGAGGACGTGGTCGACCACACCAACGTCGGGGCGATCTTCCGCAGCTGCGCGGGCCTCGGGGCGGACGCGGTGCTCGTCACCCCGCGCTGCGCCGATCCGCTCTACCGCCGCAGCGTGCGGGTGAGCATGGGGGCGGTGCTGCAGGTGCCATGGACCCGGCTGGCGGACTGGCCCGAGGGCGCCGGGGAGCTGCACGCCGCCGGGTTCGAGATCGCGGCGCTCGCCCTCGCGGACGGCGCCGTGGAGCTGGGGGAGTACGCCGCCTCCGCCCCCGAGCGGGTCGCCCTGCTGCTCGGCACCGAGGGCGACGGGCTGAGCGCCGCCGCCCTCTCCGGAGCCGACCGGGTGGTCACCGTGCCGATGGCGCACGGCGTCGACTCGCTCAATGTCGCGGCAGCGAGCGCCGTCGCGCTCTGGGCGCTGCGCGTCCCTTAGCATGTGCCGGTGCCACCGGCGACGAGCGTGACCCGGCCCCCCGACGCGGGCTCGGGTACCGGTCGGCTCACCCGGGCTCAGGTGTACCGCCGACGTCGGCTGGCGGTGTTCGGCGGCGGCTCCCTCGCGCTGGTCGTTCTGCTCTACCTGCCCTTCACCCTCCTCGCCCCGCTCGGGTCGGCGCAGGCGGTGGTCCGCAGCTCCACGGTCGCCGCAGGGCAGGCGGCGGCGCCCGTGCTGCCCGCCTACGGCGGCACCGCGGTCAGCGCGATCGGCTGGGACGGGTTGCTCGTAAAGGGCGGCGACCAGGGCGCGCGCCCGATCGCCAGCGTGACGAAGATGATCACCGCCCTCGTCGTGCTCGACGCGAAACCGCTGAAGCCGGGCGAGGCCGGGCCGACGATCACGATGACCAGCGCCGACGTGCAGTACTACCAGGATGCGGTGCGCCAGAACGGCACGGTCGCGGTCGCACGGGCCGGGATCCGCTACACCGAGCGCGACATGCTCACCGTGACGCTCGTGAAATCCGCGAACAACTACGCCACCAGCATGGCCGTCTGGGCGTACGGCTCGCTGGAGCGCTTCCTCGCCGCGGCCAAGAGCTGGACCGCGGCTCGCGGGCTGACCGGCACCGTGCTGGCCGACGCCAGCGGACTCGACCCCGGCAGCCGCTCGAGCCCGGCCGACCTCGTCGCGGTCGGCAAGCTCGCGATGGCCGACCCGGTGCTGGCCGACATCGTCGATGAGCAGTCCTTCCAGGTCCACGATGCCGGGCTCATCGAGAACACCAACAAGCTGCTCGGCAGCAGCGGGGTGGTGGGCATCAAGACCGGCACCCTCCAGGGCTACGGAGCCAATCTGCTCTTCGCGTCCCGCTTCCGTGTCGGCGACCGGAGCGTGACGATCGTCGGCGCGGTGCTCGGCGGCGCCGACCAGCAGCAGGTCCGTGCCGACGTGCGCGCACTCATCCGCTCGGTGAAGGCGGGCTTCCGCGACCTGCGGCTCGCCTCGAAGGGCGCCGCGCTGGTCGACTACTCGACGCGGTGGGGTCAGCGGGTGCGGGGCGTCGCCGCGCGCGACGCCTCGGCCCTCGTGTGGTCCGACACGCCGGTGTCGCTGAAGGTCGACGCCACCCCGACGGGGCTGAGCGCCGCCGGAACGCGCGTCGGCACCGCCACCTACACCGCGGGCGCGACGGTCGTGACGGTGCCGATCGTGCTCTCCGCGGCGATCACCGACCCGGGTCCCGGCTGGCGGCTCACGCACCCGTTCTCCACCGGCTGACGCCGCGGCGCCGGCCTCGGCCGGCGGTCCGGGGGCGGTGTCAGGCTGGCGGCGTGAGCAAGCAGGACGGCAGTGGCCGACAGGTCTCGGCCGAGCCGGTCGAGGACGACTCGGCGCACATCCTGCACGTCGACATGGATGCCTTCTACGCGTCGGTCGAGCTGCTCGACCGGCCCGAGCTGGCGGGACTGCCGGTCATCGTCGGCCACGATTCCGCGCGCTCCGTGGTGACCGCCGCCACCTACGAGGCTCGGCGGTACGGCGTCAACTCCGCGATGCCGATGGCGCAGGCGATGCGCCTGTGCCCGAACGCCATCGTGCTGGAGCCGCACTTCGACGCGTACCTGCGGGCATCCCGTCAGGTGATGCGGATCCTCGGCGACACGACCCCCCTGGTCGAGCCGCTCTCCATCGACGAGGCGTTCCTCGACGTCGCGGGCGCCCGCCGGCTGCTGGGGACGCCGTGGCAGATCGGGACCCGCATCCGCGAGCAGGTGTTCGCCGGCACCGGGCTGCGCTGCTCCGTCGGCGCCGCGGCGACGAAGTACATCGCGAAGCTCGCCTCGGGGCGGGCCAAGCCCGACGGGCTCCTCGTGATCCCCGAGCACGCGACGCTGGCGTTCCTGCGCCCCCAGCCGCTGTCCGCCCTCTGGGGAGTCGGTGCCAGCACCGAGGAGCGCTTGAGGAGGCTCGGTCTCGCCACGGTGGGCGACGTCGCGGATGTGCCGGTGGAGGCGTTGCGCCGCGCGATCGGAGACGCCGGTGCCGCCCGGCTGCACGACCTCTCCCGCGGCCGGGATCCGCGCGTCGTCGTCACGACCCGCGAGGAGAAGTCCATCGGGCACGAGACGACGTTCGGCCACGACGTGACCGACCGGCGGGAACTCGACCGCGCGCTGCGGGGCCTCGCCGACGGCGTGGGGGCGCGCCTGCGCGCGGCGGGAGTGCTCGCCCGCACGGTGTCGCTCAAGCTGCGATTCTCGGACTTCACCACCCTCACCCGCTCGCGCACCCTCGCCGACCCGACCGACATCGGCCGGCGGCTCTACGAGGAGGCGCGGACCCTGTACGACGGCGCGTCGCAGGGCGGACGCCCGGTGCGCCTGCTCGGCGTTCGCGGCGAGAACCTCACCGGCGAGGTCGCGGCGCTCGGACTCTGGGACGAGGACGAGGGCTGGCGGGACGCGGAGACGACGGTCGACGCCGTCGCGGCGCGCTTCGGCCGCGGCGCCCTGCGCCCCGCGGCGCTGCTCGGAAGCGCGCCCCGGCGGATGCGCATCGAGGACTGAGCATCACTGCGTCGTGTCCTAGCCTGGACCGAGTGACGGAACCGGGGCGGGAGGCGGCGCCGGGCGCGAGCTTCCGCGCCATCGCGGCCGCGGATCACCTCTCGCCCGCCTTCCCGGAACGCGCCGCCCGCGGCACGGTCCAGAGTCTCCGCGCCTGGCAGGAGGAGGCGCTGGCCCAGTACGTCGCGGGCTCGCCCCGCGACTTCCTCGTCTCGGCCACCCCCGGCGCGGGGAAGACCGCGTTCGCCCTGCGACTAGCCGCGCGTCTGCTGCAGGAGCGGGTCATCGACCGCGTCACCGTGGTGGCGCCGACCGAGCATCTGAAGACCCAGTGGGCGGATGCGGCGCACCGGGCCGGCATCCGCCTGGATCCGCGCTTCCACAACCGCCTCGGCCGCGAGTCGCGCCAGTTCCACGGTGTGGTGGTCACCTACGCGCAGGTCGCCGTCCGCGCGGTGCTGCACCGCCGCCTCACCGAGTCGGCCCGCACCCTGGTCATCCTCGACGAGGTGCACCACGCCGGCGACGCGCTCAGCTGGGGCGACGCCGTCCGCGAGTCATTCGAGCCCGCGGTGCGACGGCTCTCGCTCTCGGGCACCCCGTTCCGCAGCGACACGGCACCGATTCCGTTCGTGCACTACGAGCGGGACGAGCGCGGCATCCGCCTCTCCCACGCCGACTACGGCTACGGCTACGGCCGGGCGCTGCGCGACGGGGTGGTGCGCCCGGTGGTGTTCCTCTCCTACGCCGGATCGATGCGCTGGCGCACCCGGCAGGGTGAGGAGATGGAGGCGCGGCTCGGGCAGGAGGACACCGCCGACGTGACCGCGCAGGCGTGGCGCACCGCCCTTGACCCGGGCGGCGACTGGGTGCCTGCGGTGCTCGCGGCGGCCGACCGCCGGCTCTCCGAGGTGCGTCACCAGGTGCCGGATGCGGGCGGGCTGGTCATCGCCGGCGACCAGGCCCAGGCTCGGGCGTACGCCGAGATCCTCACCGGGTTGACCGGGTCGGCTCCGGTGGTGGTGCTCTCCGACGACACGGGGGCGTCGGCGCGGATCGAGGAGTACGCCTCCGGGACGCAGCGCTGGATGGTGGCGGTGCGGATGGTGTCCGAGGGCGTGGACGTGCCGCGGCTGTGCGTCGGCGTTTACGCGACGAACGCATCGACGCCCCTGTTCTTCGCGCAGGCGATCGGCCGCTTCGTGCGGGCGCGCCGACGCGGCGAGCTGGCGTCGATCTTCCTGCCGAGCGTGCCGATCCTGCTCGCCCTCGCCTCCGAGCTGGAGCGGGAACGGGACCACGCCCTCGACCGCGACTCCGAGCACGAGGACGGTCTGCTTCAGGACGCCCTGCTCGACGAGGCGAACCGGGAGGAGCGCGCGTCGGAGGAGCTCGCATCGGAGGAGTCGAGGGACGAGTTCGAGTGGCGGGCGCTCGGCTCGGTGGCGACGTTCGAGAAGGTCCTGTTCGACGGGCACGAGTTCGGCGACCTCGCCGAGCCCGGCAGCGACGAGGAGTGGGACTTCATCGGGTTGCCCGGCCTGCTCGAGCCGGACCAGGTGAGCGACCTGCTCCGGGCGCGACAGGCCCGCCAGGCGCGCCGCGCGAGCGCGCGGCGGAAGGCGGCCCCGGCGCCCGCCGACCCGGTGGATCCGGAGCCGGCGCCGCTGCACCGGACCCTCGCGGAGCAGCGGAAGCTGCTGAAC
>JACRGJ010000020.1 GCA_016212425.1 Micrococcales bacterium
CAGCGCGCATGCTTGCCGGTGTGCGCAACGCATACTCGCGCGCGTTGGCCCGACCCCTTTGAGCCTCCACCGACTGCTGCGTGCTCTCCACCGCCCTCGCCGCCGCGGATGCCGGTGTCCACGGGCGCGTGGTCACCGACGCCTGCGCGGGCGCGTCCGACGCGGACCACCGCCGAGCCCTGGACGCGATGGCCCTGTACGCGCCGCTGATCGAACTGACCACCGTCGACGCGGTGCTCACGGGGGCCTGACCGGTCGGCGGCACGGGTCAGGAGCCCGCGACGCGCACCTCGACACCGGCGGCCCGGAGCTCGGCGAGGGCCGCGGGGTCGGCGCTGGGGTCGGTGACGAGCACATCGACCTCGCCGATCTCCGCCACCTGGGCCATCGCCAGCCTGCCGATCTTCGACCCGTCGGCGACCACGATCACCCGCTGGGCGTGAGTGACCATCGCATTGTTGGTTCGGGCCTCGGTCTCGTCGTGGGTGGTCACTCCGCCGGCAGCGGTGATGCCGTCGGTGCCGAGCACCGCTGTCGCGAGGTTGATTGCGCTGAAGGCCCCCTCCGCGAGCGCGCCGACCAGCTCCAGCGATTCCGAGCGGAGGGCGCCTCCGGTCATGATTATCTTGAAGCGCGCGTGCCCGGTCACCAACTGCCCGATGCTCAGCGAGTTCGTCACGATGGTGAGCTCGGGATGATCGGCGAGCGCCCGCGCGACGCTGGCGGCGGTCGTGCCCCCGCTGAGCGCGATCGCGTAGCGCTGCCGGGGGATCAGCCGGGCGACCTCGGCGGCGATCGCACGTTTGGCATCCCGGAACTGCGTGTCCCGCAGGCTCACCGGCAGCTCGGTGCTGCTGTGGACGGTGCGCGCACCGCCGTGGGTCCGCACGATCAGCCGCTGGTCAGCGAGCTCGGCGAGGTCGCGGCGGACGGTGGCGGCGGAGACCCGCAATTGACGCGCCAGCTCCTCGAGTGCGATCGACTCGCGATCCGCGAGCACCTCCAAGATCGCCAGCATCCGGCGGGATCGCTTCCCGGATGCGGCGGGACGTTCGAGGGCCATCGACACGGCATCCCCTTCTCTCACGACGCACTATCGCGCACTCAGTATGCTCATGTCGGCGGCCGTTTGCGCAGAAAGTTGCTCGAAACGCTCAGTGACGGTGAGGATCGACTCATGTATCGCGTCGTCTTCCTGGGCGCCGGGAGCGCCGTGTTCACTCGCCAGCTCGTCACCGACCTGCTCCGCTTCGACGACCTGCCCGAGCTCGAGCTGGTGCTGCACGACATCGACGCCGACCGGCTCGAGGTCGCCCGCGGCACCACCGGGCAGGTGGCCGAGCGTCTCGGGCGTCCGGTCACCGTCGCGGCCACCCTCGATCGCCGCGAAGCGCTGACCGGAGCCGACTTCGTCATCAACTCGATCCAGGTCGGCGGCATCGACGCCACCCGGATCGACCTCGAGTTGCCGTTCTCGCGGGGCCTGCGCCAGACCATCGGCGATACCACCGGCATCGGCGGGGTATTCCGGGGGCTGCGCACCTTCCCTGTGCTCTCGGCCATCGCCCGCGACATGCTCGAGCTCTGCCCCGACGCTCGCCTGCTCAACTACACCAACCCGATGGCCATGAACGTGTGGTGGATGTCGGTGGCGGCTCCGGCGATCCGCACCTACGGCCTCTGCCACAGCGTCTACTGGACGGTGCACGACCTCGGCGAGCTGCTGGGCGTGCCGCTGGCGGAGACCACCTTCCGCGCGGCGGGCGTCAATCACCAGGCGTGGCTGTACGAGTGGTCGCACCGCGGCGAGTCGCTGTACCCCCGGCTGCGGGAGAAGATCGCCGAGGACCCCGAGCTCGAGCGCCGGGTGCGGGTCGAGATCTTCCGCAGGGTGGAGTTCTACCCGACCGAGACCAGCGAGCACTCCTCGGAGTACCTGTCATGGTTCCTGCGCTCCGAGGCACAGATCGAGCGCTTCCGGCTGACGCCGTTGGAGTACCTGGGCATCAGCGAGGACAACGTCGCGGAATACCAGCGGGCCAAAGCCGACCTCGCCGCGGGCGTGCCGCTGCGGCTGGAAGAGGGCGCCGCCGAGTACGCGCCGCAGATCATCCACTCCGTCCTGACCGGGACAGAGCGCGAGATCCACGTCAACGTGCCGAACGCCGGGTTGATCGACAACCTGCCCGAGGGCTCCGTCGTCGAGGTGCCGGCGCGCCTGGACGGTGACGGGATCACCCCGATCGCCGTCGGCGGCATCCCGCTCGCCGGTGCCGCGCTGAACCGCAGCTACCTCTCGGTCGCGGAGCTGACGGTGGAGGCGGCACGGCAGGGCTCGCTCGAGCTGGTGCACCAGGCGGTGCTCGTGGATCCGAACGCCTCGTCGACCCTCACGCCGAGCGAGTTGCGGGAACTGACCGATGCGATGCTCGAGGCGCACCGCCCGCTGCTGCCGACGTCGCTCGGTGGCGAAGTGGAGCTGGTGCTTCCGTGACCCTCGCTCCCACCGGCGTGCTAGTCGCCGAGGCGGCCGCCCGTGGCGCGGCGGTGCCGGCGGTGAACGTCGTCACCCTCGAGCACGCCGAGGCGATCGTCCGCGGGGCGACCCGCGCCGGCACCGGGGTCATCCTCCAGGTCAGCGAGAACGCGGTCCTCTTCCACGGGGGCGATCCGCGTCCGCTGCTGCTCGCCTGCCGAGCGCTCGCCGCTGCGGCATCCGGTCCCGTGGGCGTGCACCTCGACCACGTGCAGGATGCCGCGCTGATCGAGCGCGCCTTCGAGATCGCGGGTGAAGTGGGCCTCGGCTCGATCATGATCGACGCGGCACGGCTGGACTATGCCGCGAACGTGCGGGAGACCGCCGATGCCGCGCGTCGCGCGCACGCCCTGGGGCTCTGGGTCGAGGCGGAATTGGGCGAGGTGGGAGGCAAGGACGGCGCGCACGCGCCCGGTGTGCGCACCGACCCCGGACAGGCGGCCGCGTTCGTCGCGGCAACCGGCGTCGACGCGCTCGCGGTGGCTGTGGGGTCCTCGCACGCGATGACCGAGCCGAGCGCCTCCCTCGACACGCGGCTGATCGAGCGGCTCGCGGCCGTCGTTCCGGTGCCGCTCGTACTGCACGGGTCGTCGGGGGTGCCGGATGCGGGCCTCGCGTCGGCCGTGCGTGCGGGCATCCGCAAGGTGAACGTGGGCACGGCGCTGAATGTCGCCGGCACCGCCGCGCTGCGTGCCGCGCTGGCCGCGGAGCCGGCGCTCGTGGACCCTCGCGGGCCGCTGAGGGCCTCCCGTGCCGCGATGGAGGAGGTGGTGGAACACCTCTGCCGCACCCTCGCCTCCGCCTGACCGCCGGCTCTGCCCGGCCCGGGGCGCGCCCGACCCGGGCCGGCGTATCCGTCGGCCCGATCTCGGCATCTGCTGGGGAGCGAGTGACGGATGGGGACGGCAGGGCTCACCAGTCCCACGGGATGCCGAGATCGTGCCAGGAGCGGCGCGCGCCGCTCAGAGGCCGAGGACGCGGCGGGCGTTGTCGCGGTAGATCGGAGCGAGGAGCTCCGAGGGGAGGCCGAGGGCGGACACGCTCCAGCGGCCCTGCGGCGGGATGGCCGCGTCCGGCGCGTAGGAGAAGGCCTCGTCGAGCGACTCCAGGAAGCGGAAGTGCAGGCGGAAGTAGTCCAGCCGCGCGGGGTAGATGTCGGTGCCGAAGTGCACCCGGTCTCCGAAGCGCTCCAGCAGCGCACGCAGCCGCCGGGGCTGACGGCCGAGCTCCGCCATCCGGCCCGCGATGTCGACCGTGTAGTTCGGGTTGGCGGCGAGCATGCGCTCCACGCGGTCCAGGTCCTCGGCGGCACAGCCGACGTGCGCGCCGATGAAGCGCGTGCCGGGGCAGGCGGCGACGAGGGCGGCGTGCGCGTCGAGCAGTCGCTCGAAGGTGGGATGCACCGCCGGGTCGCCGAACCACCACTCCTTCATCACGAGCAGCTCGTCCAGACGCTCGTTGCGCTCGTCCAGCGGGGCGAAGAACGCCCTCGGGTCGGCGGTGTGGATCAGCACGGGCAGGCCCAGCTCCCCGGCGCGGCGCAACACGGCGACCACCCGGGGATCGTCGGGCAGCACGAGGGTTCCGGTGGCGTCGCGGAAGGTGAGGCCGAGCGACTTCCACACCTTCACGCCGCGGGCGCCGCGGCCCGCGCTGTCCTCGAGGGACGCCCGCAACTCATCCACGGCGGAACCCCACGCATCCGCCGTGCTGGTCGAGAGCAGCGACCAGTCCAGCTGGCAGAAGGTCAGGAAGCGGCCAGGATGCGCCCGGTCGTAGCGCTCGAGATTCGCGGTGAGCTCCTCGCCCCACATGCCGTCGAGGTTGACGATCGTCTCGACGTTCGCGTCGTCCATCGTGCGCAGCAGCTCGTCGACGTCCTGGATCAGCCAGGCGCCGTCCTCGGTCAACCAGCGGCCGAGGTGATTGTGGATGTCGATGGCGGGCACAGCGGCGCGCTCGACCACCGTGACGGCCGGCCGTAGCTGCTGCTGCGGGGTCCACTCGGTCAGCGGGAGCTCGCGGAGCTCCTCCCAGCTACGTTCCACGCCGCCAGTTCAGCAGGATGTCGCGTCGCCGACGCGCTGCAGCGCCGAAACGAGCAACTTCGTTGCGCAATCGGCGCAGTTTATTGCCCGAATGTGCACTAAGCGAGAACATCGAGCCACCCCCTCGCACCGGAGACCGGAGAGGATGCCATGCGCTCACTACCCACTTCCCGCCGCTGTCCCGGAGATCCCCGATGACCCTCACCGCCGACGAGATCGCGACTCAACCCGCCCTGTGGCGGCGCGCGATCGCCGCCGCCCCCGCCGCCATCCCCGCCCTCGCCGCGCCGGGGGAGAGCGTGCTCGTGCTCGGATGCGGCACGTCGGCGTTCGTCGCCGAGAGTTTTGCGGCGCTGCGCGAGCAGGCCGGCCACGGGGTCACCGACGGCGGCTACGCATCGGAGCCCCGGCCGTGGCGCGGGTGGGACCGGGTGATCGCGATCTCGCGCTCGGGCACCACCACCGAGGTGATCGACGCGCTGCAGCGGGTGCCGACGGGCACGGTCCGGGTGCTCGTCACGGGGGTCGCCGACTCGCCCGCCGCCGAGTACGCCGACGAGGTGCTGCTGCTGGACTGGGCTGACGAGCGTTCGGTCGTGCAGACCCGCTTCCCCACCACCTTCCTGATGCTCGCCCGTGCCGCCCTCGGCTACGAGGTCGGCGGCATCGCCGACGACCTGGAGGCCGCACTCGCCGCGCCGCTGCCCGTCGGCCCCGAGGGCATCGACCACGTCGTCTACCTCGGCACCGGCTGGACCTACGGACTGGCTCAGGAGGCCGCGCTCAAGTTGCGCGAGTCCGCGCAAGCGTGGTCGGAGTCCTACCCGCTGTTGGACTACCGGCACGGCCCGCTCGCGGTCGCGCGTCCGGCGAGCCTGGTCTGGATGCTCGGCGCGGCGGATGCCTCCCTCGCGGCCGACATCGAGCGCACCGGCGCGACCGTGGTCGCCGACGGCAGCACGGACCCGCTGATCGGCCTCGTGCAGGCCCAGCGCTTCGCCGTAGCGGCGGCACTTCTGCGCGGGCTCAACCCCGACGAGCCCCGGCACCTGACCCGGTCGATCATCCTCGGCTGATCCCATCCCACCCCGCCCGCAACCAGGAGCAGTCCATGAAACAGCGCAGTCTCGTCCACCGGCTCCGTTCCGTCGCCGCCGCCGCGGTCGCCGTGCTTGCGGCCGCGAGTCTCGCGGGTTGCAGCGGCAGCCCCCAGGGTGCGACCCGACTCGACAAGAAGGCGAACGTCTCGCTCACCTGGTGGACGGGACAGTCGGCTAGTGCCGAGAAGGTGCTGGAGGGGCTCGCCGCCGACTTCGAGAAGCTCAATCCGAACGTCACGATCAACGTGCAATCCGGTGCCGCATCGACTGACCAGTTACTGCAGAAGCTCTCGGCCGGCTTTGCGAGCGGCACGTTCCCCGACATCTCCTATGCATACGGGTCGTGGGCTAGCCAGCTGGAAGCGTCGGGGCGAACCCAGGACATCACCGCTCAGGTCGCGAAGCCGGGAGTGAGGTGGAGCGAGTTCGCCGGGGCGGCCCGCAAGACCGCGCGGCCGACAGGACAGAAGACGATCGGATTTCCTGCGCTCGTCGACAACATCAGCCTGTTCTACAACAAGACTGTTTTCGACAAGGCGGGACTCGGCTATCCGACGAACGAATGGACCTGGGATCAGTTCCGCAGCGCGGCGAAGAAGCTGACAGATCCCGCCAACGGGACGTACGGATACGGCTACTCGGTATCCGGGTCCGAGGAGACCACATGGCAGTTCTGGCCGCACCTCTGGCAGAACGGTGGCAGCATCCTCAGCCCGGATCAGACGAAAGCGCAATTCGCTTCTCCCGCGGGAGTGAAGTCCCTCACCCTGTTGCGGGACATGGCCGTCGAGGACAGGAGCGTGTATCTCGACCAAACTGACGTGAAGTTCGCTCAGCTATTCGAGTCGGACCGCATAGGCATGATCACCTCGGGGCCCTGGGAGCTGTCGGCTCTGAAAACCGCGAAGACGAAGTACGGCGTCGCCTACCTTCCCGGCACCAACGGCAACCACCAGACCGTCTCCGGCCCCGATCTCTGGGTGCTGTTCGACCAGAAGGACAAGAACCGGGCGTACTGGAGCTACGAGTTCACCGAATGGCTCACCTCAGCGCCGGTCGACCTGAAATGGAACGTCAAAGTGGGCAACCTCCCACTGCGCAGCTCGGAAATCAACTCCACGGCTTTCCAGAATCAAGAGAAGGTCTATCCGGGTATCACGCTACTGGCCGAGAACGCCAACAACGCCACAACCGCTCGCCCGACGACGCAGGGCTATGTCGGAGTGTCAACGGCGATCGGCAAAGCCATCAGCAATGTGATGCAGGGCAAGGGGACGCCTCAGTCGGCGCTGAAGGCAGCGCAGGAGCAGGCCGATCAGGCTTTGGCGAAGGGCTGACGTGTTCGCCGGGGCCCCGTCCGCAGGACACCCGGGGGCGGATCACGGTCGGGCGCGGCGCCGGCGCGCGCGCTCGCTGCGCGAACTGCTGACGGGCTGGGCGTTCGTCGGTCCCGCCTCCGTGATCGTCCTCGGGCTCTCGATCTTCCCCGCGGGCTGGTCGTTCCTGCTCGGGCTGCAGTCCTGGAACGGCTTCACCGACCCGGTGTTCGTCGGGGGCGCCAACTTCGCCGAGATCTTCAGCGACCCCGACTTCCTCGGCGCTGTCGAGCACACCGCCCTCTACACCGTGCTGTTCGTGCCCATGTCGGTGCTCGCGGGGCTCTTCCTGGCGGTCGCGCTGAACCGTCGCATCCGCCTCATCGGTTTCTACCGCACGGCGATCTTCGTGCCCTTCGTCGCCTCGGCCGCCGCCACCGGCATCCTCTCCACCTACTTGTTCGACCCGCAGTACGGGCTGGTCAACAACGTGCTGCGTTCGCTGGGTCTGCCCACTCCCGGCTGGTTGCAGGACCAGAGCCAGGCGATGCTGGTGATCGCCCTGATGTCTCTGTGGGGGCAGGCCGCGTTCACCACCGTGATCTACCTGGCGGCGCTCCAGGATGTGCCGGGCGAGCTGATCGAGGCCGCCCGGCTGGACGGCGCGAACCGCTGGCAGACGTTCTGGCGGATCATCTGGCCGCACCTGTCGCCGGTGACCGTGTTCACGGTGATCTGGCAGACGATCCAGGCGATCCAGCTGTTCGACCTGGTCTTCACCTCGACGCGGGGCGGACCCCTCGGGGCGACGACCACGATCGTGTACTACGTCTACCAGAAGGCATTCCGCGAGCTGCAGTTCGGCGCGGGGTCGGCCGCCGCGCTGGTGCTGTTCGCCCTGACATTGCTCATCACGCTCGGCGTCGTGGTCTACTCGCGGCGGCGGGGGATGGAGGCGTTCTAGTGACCAGTGCCGGTACGCGGCCGGCCGCCGCTCCACATCTGGGCCGGGCGACGATCACGGTCGAGGGTGCCTCCACCGACCGGATCGCGACCGCGCCTCGCCGGCGTCGGACACGGTTCAGCCTGTGGCATCTGGTGCTGATGCCGATCGCACTGCTGTTCCTCATCCCGTTCGTCCAGATGTTCCTCGCGGCGCTGTCGCCCGCCGCCGAACTGCAGCGCTTCCCCCCGCCCTTCGTCCCGTCGCGGATCGACTTCTCCGGGTTCGTCGCCCTCTTCACCCAGAGCGACGTGCTGCTGTGGCTGCTCAACACGGTGATCGTGTCGGCGGCCGGGATCATCTCGCACCTGGTGCTCTGCTCGCTCGCGGGCTACGGCTTCGCACGACTCCGCTTCGCCGGGCGCAAGGTCGGCATCCTTCTCATCATCGCGACGATCATGGTGCCGACCCAGCTCTTGATGGTGCCGACCTACATCCTGTTCGCCAACGGGTTCCGCATCGTCAACACCCTCGCGGCGGCGATCGTGCCGTGGCTGGCGTCGGCCTTCGGCATCTTCCTGATGCGCCAGTTCTTCCTCTCCCTGCCCGCGGAACTCGAGGAGGCGGGAACCATCGACGGCGCCAACCGCTGGCAGGTCTTCTTCCGCATCGTGCTGCCGCTGGCGAAGCCGGCCCTCGCGACGCTGGCGATCTTCACGCTGCTCGGGTCCTGGAACGATCTGGTCTGGCCGCTCATCGCGATCAACGACTCCAACGCCTTCACGTTGCAGCTGGGGCTGTCGAACTTCCAGGGCACTCGTCAGACGCAGTGGACGCTGCTGATGGCGGGCAATGTGGTCGCGACGCTGCCCCTGATCCTGTTCTTCCTCGCAGCACAGAGGCACTTCGTCGCCACGATGACCTTCTCCGGCCTGCGAGGGTGAGGGCGTGACCCCGTCGACACCCGCGCCCGTCCTCGTGGTGGGCGACGCGAACATCGACCTGATCCTGCGTGGCGATGTGGTACCGCGCTTCGGGCAGGTGGAGCAACTGATCGAGCGAGCGGATGCGGTGCTCGGCGGCAGTGGAGCGATCGTCGCCGCCGGGCTCGCACGGCTCGGGGTGCCGGTGTCGCTGGTCGCCGTGGTCGGTGACGACGCGTTCGGGGTGATGACGCTGGAATACCTGCGGTGGGTCGGCGTCGACACGGCGCACGTACGGGTGGTCGGGGAGCCGACGGCGCTGTCGGTGATCCTGTCCGCGCCAGGCGACCGCGCCATCCTGACCCTGCTCGGGGCGCTGCCGTCGCTGACGGCGGTGGAGTCGATCGCGGCGGTGGCCGACACGCGGCCGCGCTGGGTGCACGCGGCGTCCCCGTTCCTCACCGGGTCGGCGGGCTGGTTGCCGGAGCTGTTCGCGGCGGCCCACGACGGGGGAGCCGGCACGAGCCTCGACACGAATTGGGACCCGGCCGAGGGCTGGGCCGGCGTCGCGAAGGCGCTGGCCGGCACCGACGTTCTGCTGCCGAACCGCGCGGAGCTGCTCGCGCTCGCCGGCGCGATCGTGGGGGATCCCGCAGCTGGGGAAGCGGCACCCGAGGACCCTGCGCGGGCGCTGGCCGCGCTTGGCCCGCGGGTGGTGGTCAAGGACGGGGCGGAGGGCGGCTTCTCCCTCGACCGGCACGGCCGGGCCGCCGCCGCGCGGGGACTCCTGGCCGAGGTCGTCGACACGACAGGGGCGGGAGACAGCTTCGATGCCGGCTATCTCGCCGCGATCGCGCACGGCATCGACACGGAACGGGAGCGCCTGGCGTGGGCGGCGGCGACCGGGTCGATGTCGGTGCAGGCCGCAGGCGGTACGAGCGGCCAGCCGTCGCTGGTCGAGCTGCGGGAGGCGCTCCGGACGGCATCGCCGCAGGTGCACGCCCCGTGATCGCCGCGGTCACCCTCGCGCCCGCGCTCGATGTCAGCTACCTCCTCGACCGGATCGTGCCGGGGTCGATCGCCCGGCCCCGCGAGGTGATCCGCCTCGCCGGCGGCAAGGGGCTGAACTTCGCCCGCGCCGCCGGGGTGCTTCGCGGCACCGCGACGGTGGTCGCGCCGCTGGGCGGCCGGATCGGTCAGCTCGTGATCGATCTGGCCGCAGCCGACGGGATCGATCTGCGCCCGGTGCCGATCCGTGGCGAGACGCGGATGTGCGTCTCCGCGGTTCCCGACGAGGGCGCGCCGACCGAGTTCTACGAGCCGGCACCCGACCTCGCGGAGGCCGAGGCGGCGGCGGTGCTGGACGCGGTCGCCGGGCTCGGCGACGCGAGCTGGGTCGCGGTCACCGGACGGGTACCCGCGACGCTGCCGCTTCCCGCGCTGGCCGCGGCGCTGCGGGCATCCGGAGCGCGGATCGCCGTCGACACCTCCGGCGTCGCGCTGGCCGCGCTCGCGCCGACGCGTCCGGCGCTGGTGAAGGTCAACCGGACCGAGGCGGCGGAGCTCCTCGGGTCCGACGCTTCAACCGGCGAGCTGGCCGCTGCGCTGCGGGAGAGGCCGGGGGGGATCGCCGTGGTCACCGACGGCGCACACGGTGCCGTCGCGTCGGGCCCGGGCGGGGTGTGGCGCGCTGAACCGGACCCCGAGCCCGGCCGCTACGGCATCGGCTCGGGGGACAGCTTCCTCGCCGGGCTACTGCACGCGCTCGAGCGCGGCGACCCCCTGCCGGAGGCACTGGCGCTCGCCTCGGCAGCCGGCAGCGCGAACACCCGCCGCCCCGGGGGAGCCCGATTCGCCGCCTCGGACGTCGACGCGGCGCTGGGTCGCATCCGCGTCGTCCGGGGCGCGTAGGGGAACTTCGAGAGCGGTCCGACGGCGTCCGTCCGCTCCGCAGCGCTCAATGCGCTCGCGAAGCCGGGCGACCGCCGCGTCGCCCGTCGTGTGCGATTGCAGGTAGGCGGGCGCCGCGCTCCGGGTCGACATTTCGCGCACCTCGCGGGGCGGGTAGTCGCGGGCCCGCACCCGTTTCATGCCGCACGCGCACGTCACCAGCTCGGGGAGTGGACCCTCATCCTCGCGGCAGGTCGCCGGCGGCCGCGGCGTGAAACCAGGCGTAGTAGCCGTCGTCCGTCGACACGATCTCCCAGTCTCCGCACCTGGTCACCCTGTCGGGCAGCTCGGCGGCATCCGGTGCCCAGTCCCGGGTCGTGTAGGGCAGGTTCTTCCTGTCCGCGCTCGCGCACTGCGCCGGAAGCGAGTCCGTGGAGTCGACGCGCACCATGACATCGCTGCCGTTGTCGGTGCTGAGCGCGCGGATGCGCGTCGCATCCTGGGGCACCCACGCCGGCAGGCTGGGCCCCCGCCAGTCCTGCTGCGCGGTTCTATAGGAGTCGAAGACCTCCTCATGCTGCTTCTGTGCGGCGTCCGCGATCGTGGCGCATCCGCCGAGCACTCCGGCCAGGCCGACGACGACGGCGCCGGCGGCGAGGGGGGCGAGGAGCTGTCCTGTTGTCCGCATGAGACCAGGAGAGCCGCATCCGGCGTTCTACTCGTCGGCCCGAGGTGGTACGGATGTCCGTCGAGGGGATGATCCGGGCGCGCCGACGACATCGATCCCGCCACGGGTGACGGAGCGTGGAAGACCGCTACGCTCACCCTGCCGCGGGGCACTGGGCGGCGATCACCGCATCCGAATCGCCCTTGGTGCGGGGTCCGAGGATCTCGTGGTCCGCTTCGTCCGCGTCGTGCGGGGCGCGTCGTAGACTCACGGGGTCGCGACTGGCGTTCGGATGGGGCACCATCGGGGAGCGACGGACACGGATCCGATCCGTGCACCAGAACGGCCGTACGCCTGGGCCGCGACCGTCGCACATCCGACCCACCCAGGAGCTCCCGTGACCGACACCCTCACCACGCCCTTCACCGCCCCCCTCGACCTCGTCGACCCCGAGGTCGCTGCTGCGCTCGAGGCGGAGCTCGGCCGCCAGCGCTCCACGCTGGAGATGATCGCCAGCGAGAACTTCGTGCCGCGGGCGGTGCTGGAGGCGCAGGGCTCGGTGCTCACCAACAAGTACGCCGAGGGCTACCCGGGGCGGCGCTACTACGGCGGATGCGAGTTCGTCGACGTGGTCGAGACGCTCGCGATCGAGCGGGCGAAGGCCCTGTTCGGCGCCGGCTTCGCGAACGTGCAGCCGCACTCCGGGGCCTCCGCCAACGCCGCCGTGCTCAGCGCGCTCGCGAAGCCGGGCGACCGCATCCTGGGCATGGAGCTCTCCCACGGCGGGCACCTCACCCACGGCATGAAGCTGAACTTCTCGGGGAAGCTCTACGAGGTGCACTCCTACGGGGTCGACCCGGAGAGCTTCCTCGTCGACCTGGATGCGGTGCGCGAGAAGGCGCTGGAAGTGCGCCCGCAGGTGCTCATCGCCGGCTGGTCGGCCTACCCGCGCCAGCTCGACTTCGCCGCGTTCCGCGCGATCGCCGACGAGGTGGGCGCCGCCCTCTGGGTCGACATGGCGCACTTCGCGGGGCTGGTCGCGGCCCGCCTGCACCCGTCCCCGGTTCCGCACGCGCATGTGACCAGCTCGACCGTGCACAAGACGCTCGGCGGCCCCCGCTCGGGCATCATCCTGACGGGCGACGCCGACCTGGCGAAGAAGATCAACTCGAACGTCTTCCCAGGGCAGCAGGGCGGGCCGCTCATGCACGTCATCGCGGCCAAGGCCACCGCGTTCAAGCTCGCCGCCGAGGAGGAGTTCCGCGACCGGCAGGCCCGCACGGTGCAGGGCGCGAAGCTCGTGGCGGAGGCGCTGACCTCGGATGCGGCGCGCGCCGGCGGCGTGGATGTGCTGACCGGCGGCACGGATGTGCACCTGGTGCTCGCCGACCTGCGGAACTCGCCGCTGGATGGCAAGCAGGCCGAGGACCTGCTGCACGAGGTCGGCATCACCGTGAACCGCAATGCGGTGCCCTTCGACCCCCGCCCGCCGATGGTGACCTCCGGCGTGCGGATCGGCACCCCCGCGCTGGCGACCCGCGGCTTCGGCGAGGAGGAGTTCCGCGAGGTGGCCGCGATCATCGCCGAGACGCTGACGCCGTCCGAGCCCGATGTGCCCG
>JACRGJ010000022.1 GCA_016212425.1 Micrococcales bacterium
AGCCGTGTCAGCGCCGCGCGCACCGTCATCCGCCCGGCACCGAGGGCGGCGGCGAGCTCTCGCTCGGCGGGCAGGCGTGAACCGGGCAGGTATTCGCCGATCGCCACCGCGGTGACCAGGCGGTCCTCGATGTCGTCGACGCGGCTGACGGTCGCCAGCGGAGAGGGCAGCGTCGCCTCCGGACCGGTCATCACGCTCCTCGACTTGTTGCCCCCATGTTAAATCGCCAGCAATGGTCTTGTGATGAGACCTTTAGAGCGAGCACAGTATGCGCATGCCGGACAACGCAGCGGAACGGGTGCGCGAACTCGAGGTGCCGTTCGAGGACGGCGCGACCTGGGTGCGGATCACCGAGCCCACCGAGCCGCGCCCCGGCGCAGTGCCGCTCGTGGTGCTGCACGGGGGACCGGGGATGGCGCACGACTACGTGCGCAATCTCGCCGCGCTCGCCGACGAGACCGGTCGCCTGGTGGTGCACTACGACCAGTTCGGCTGCGGCCGCAGCTCGCACCGGCCGGATGCGCCCCGCGGGTACTGGACGCCGGAGCTGTTCGCGCGGGAGTTCGGCACCGTCGTCCGGCACCTCGGGCTGGAGCGCCTGCACCTGCTCGGCCAGTCCTGGGGCGGGATGCTCGGGGCCGAGATCGCGGTGACCGGCCATCCGGCGCTGGCGAGCCTGGCGATCTGCAACTCCCCGGCGTCGATGCAGCTGTGGGTGCAGGGCGCCGCCGGGCTGCGCGCGCAGCTGCCGGCATCCGCCCGCGACGCGCTCGATCGCCACGAGGCCGCGGGCACGCTCGACGACCCCGAGTACCTCGCCGCGACGCGGGAGTTCTACCGCCGCCACGTCTGCCGGGTCGATCCGATGCCGTCGGATTTCGTCGCGAGCGAGGCGCAGATGACGGCCGAGCCCACCGTCTACCACACGATGAACGGGCCGAACGAGTTCCACGTCGTCGGCACGCTGCGGGACTGGACAATCGTCGACCGGCTCGGGGCGATCACCGTGCCGACGCTCGTCGTCGCGGGCGAGTTCGACGAGGCCACCCCCGCGACCTGGACGCCGTACCTCGAGGGCATCCCGGGCGCACGGTCTCACCTCTTCGCGGGCGCCAGCCACTGCACCCACCTGGAGCAGCCCGAGACCTTCCGCCGCGTGATCGGCGAGTTCCTCGCCGATCACGACGCCGCCTGACCCGCCCGCCTGACCCGCCCACCCGACCCCCCCCGCCCGACCCTCCCACCCGAATCCCGTCGACCCCTGGAGCACCGGATGACCGCACACCAGTCCACCGAATCGGCCGCCGCCGCCAATCAGCGGCGCCTCGAGTCCTTCGGCTACACGCAGGAGCTGAAGCGCTCCGTGTCCACCGTCGATCTGCTGATCTACGGCCTGATCTTCATGGTGCCGATCGCGCCCTGGGCGATCTTCGGCACCGTCTTCGACGCGGCGAAGGGGATGGTGCCGCTCGTCTACCTCATCGGTCTTGTCGCCATGGTGTTCACGGCGCTCGCCTACGCGCAGATGGCGAAGTCCTTCCCGCTGGCCGGCTCGGTGTTCTCCTATGTGGGTCGTGGCGTCCACCCCACCCTGGGGTTCTTCGCCGGGTGGGCGATCCTGCTCGACTACCTGCTGATCCCGACCCTGCTCTACGTCTTCGCCGCGGAGTCCATGGTCGGCATCTTCCCCGGCACCCCGCGGTGGCTCTGGGCACTGGTGTTCGTGGTCATCAATACGGTCATCAACCTGCTCGGCATCACCTCCATCAAATTCGCCAACCGGGTCTTCCTCGCGATCGAGCTGATCTTCGTCGCGATCTTCGTCGTGATCGCGATCACGGCGCTGAACGGCGGGACGATCCCCGGCGCAGAGTTCACGACGAAGCCGATCTGGACCCCGTCGGAGGTCAGCGGCCCTCTCATCGCCGCAGCGCTCTCGATCGCGGTGCTGAGCTTCCTCGGCTTCGACGGCATCTCGACGCTGGCCGAGGAGTCGACAGGGCGGAAGAACTCCGCGGGTCGCGCGATGATCATCGCCCTGTTCATCGTCGCGTTCCTCTTCGTCCTCCAGACCTGGCTCGCCAGCGCCCTCGCGGCCGGCACGGACGCGTTCGGCGATGCGGCGGGGAACGCCTTCTTCGACCTGATCCGCCAAGCCGCAGGGCCCGGCTGGCAGACCGCGTTCTTCGTCGTCAACGTGCTCGCCGTCGGCATCGCGAACGCCATCGCCGGGCAGGCGGCCACCAGCCGGCTGCTCTACTCGATGAGCCGGGACGGGCGGCTGCCCGGGTTCCTCTCCAAGATCAGCGCCCGCCAGGTGCCGCTGTACGCGGTGCTCACCGTCACCGCGCTCACCATCGTGCTCGTGCTGTTCTTCGTCGGTCAGATCAGCGTGATCTCCTCGCTGGTCAACTTCGGTGCGCTGTTCGGATTCATGCTGCTGCACGTCTCGGTCGTGTGGCACTACATGGTCAGGAAGCGCTCGAGGAACTGGCTGCTGCACCTGGTCGTGCCGGTCGTGGGCTTCGCGATCATCGCCTACGTGCTCGCCAATGCGGCGATCGAGGCGAAGGTCGGCGGCCTCATCTGGCTGGTCGTCGGTGCGATCGTGTTCCTCGTCTTCCGCCGCCGTGCCGCGGTCCGCACGGCCGAGCGCGGCACGGCGACCGGCGACCTCGCCGACGTGGATGCGCCGATCGCCGGTGAGGGCGCGCGACCGTGACCGATCCCTCGCTCGATCACTTCCTCCCCAAGGCGCTGGGCCGGCCCGGCTACAGCGCCGACATCGAGCCGGTCCTGCGGGTCGCCTCGGGCACCGGGGCGCGCATCGGCTTCGAGACCGACGAGGCGGTGTATGCCGAGCTGCACGCGCACCATGACATGGCGCGGCTGCAGGCGCCGATCAATCCGGTCACGGGTCCGGTCTTCGTCGAGGGCGCTCACCCGGGCGACGCTCTCGCGGTCAGGATCCACGACATCCGCCTGCGCGACCGGGGCTGGTCGGTGAGCCTGCCAGGGACGGGGGCGCTGGCCGAGCTGATGGGCGAGGAGATGTTCAGCCGGCTGGTGCCGATCGACGCCGAGGGCGTCCACGTCACCGACCGCCACGTCTTCGCTCCGCGGCCGATGATCGGCTGCATCGGCACCGCACCGGCGTCCGGGGTCGGCTCCACGATCATGCCGACCACCTGGCTCGGCGGAAACATGGACGTCACCGAGGTGCGACCCGGCTCCACCGTCTACCTCCCCGTCGAGGTCGAGGGCGCGTTGCTGTCGATCGGCGACATCCACGCGATCATGGCCGAGGGGGAGTCCTCGTTCGTCGCGATCGAGGCGGAGGGCGTCGCAGTGGTCTCCGTGGATGTGGTGCCCGGCGTCGCCTTCCGGGCGCCGCGGATCGAGACCGAGGCGGAGTGGATCTTCGTCGGCCTCGGCGATCCGGTGCAGGAGAGCATCCGCCGCGGCTACGAGGACGCCTTCCGCTTCCTCGTCGAGGACCACGGCTGGGAGAAGGGCGACGCCTACGCGGTGATGAGCGCGGTGGCCGACTCGCGGCTGGGCGGCCCCACCGGCTCGGAGGCGCCGGACCCGCTGCACCCGATGTCGCCGCTCGGTGCCGTGACGCTGCACCGCATCCCCAAGTCGGTGCTCTAGCCTTCGAGCGTGGCCTCCGGTGTGCTTCTGATCGACAAGCCCACCGGGATCACCAGCCACGATGTGGTCTCGCGCATCCGCCGGATCGCCGGCACCCGACGGGTCGGGCACGCCGGAACCCTCGACCCCGCGGCGAGCGGGCTGCTGCTGCTCGGCATCGAGAGCTCGACCCGTCTGCTCACCTATCTCGTCGGGCTCGACAAGGCGTACAGCGCCACCATCCGGCTCGGGGTGGCCACCGCGACCGACGACGCCGAGGGGGAGCGCACGGGCGGAGCCGACGCGACCGGCCTGGGTACGCGGACCATCGCGGATGCCGTCGCGGCGTTGACGGGTGAGCTGGAGCAGGTGCCTTCCGCGGTCAGTGCGATCAAGGTCGACGGTCGACGCGCCTACGCCCGCGTCCGCGCGGGTGAGGCGGTCCAGCTCCAGCCGCGCCGGGTGAGCGTCCCGGTATTCGAGGTCTGCGCCGAGCGGCGCGGAGCGGCCGTCATCGATCTCGACGTGCGGGTCGAGGTCAGCTCGGGCACCTACGTCCGCGCGCTCGCGCGCGACCTGGGCGCGGGGCTCGGGGTGGGCGGGCACCTCACCGCCCTCCGCCGCACCCGTGTCGGTCCGTTCGGCGTCGCCGACGCCGTCGCACCCGAGGACGGGGCGATGGATGCGCTGCGCGACCCCGCATCCGTCGCCTCCGCGGTGCTGCCGGTCCTGCACCTCGACGATGCACAGCTCGCCGACCTGGTCCACGGCCGGCGGGTGCCGACCGAGTCCGGCGATCTCGCCGCCGCCGCGGCACTCACCCCCGACGGCCGGCTCGCCGGGGTGGTCGCGGTGCGGGAGGGGCGGCTGCGCGTGCTTGCGAACCTGCCCGCCGCCGAGGTGCTCGCATGATCCTGCCGTTCACGATCGTCGTCATCGTGGTGGCGCTGCTCGCCGCCCTCGTCTGCCTCGGCTTCGCCATCGCGAAGCGCGGACCGAACGACTACCAGCTCGGCGCGCTGGCCCTGCTCGAGTTGCTGCTGATCGCCCAGGCCGTGATCGCAATCGTCGCCCCGTTCGTCGGCAACCCGCCCACCGGGAACCCGGTGGAGTTCGGCGCGTACGCCCTCGCCGCGATCCTCATCCCCGTCCTCGCCGTGTTCTGGGCTCTCCGCGAGCGTGACC
This sequence comes from Micrococcales bacterium, assembly GCA_016212425.1. Taxonomy (GTDB): domain Bacteria; phylum Actinomycetota; class Actinomycetes; order Actinomycetales; family Microbacteriaceae; genus Schumannella. The sequence goes on from JACRGJ010000022.1 coordinate 4,819, forward strand.
GCTGGTCGAGTGTCGTCCTGGGCGTGGCCGCCCTGGCGATCGCGGTGATGCTCTGGCGCATGCAGCTCATCTGGACCGTGCAGGCCGGCTGACCCGCGGTCCGGGGCCCTGCGCCGCCGCGGCGCGCATCCGGACTGAAATAGGCTGGGAGCCGATGTCCGCGCCTGTTCCCGCCTCCCGTCGAGCCCCGCTGGCGACCGGCGTCGGCCGCGTCCTCGTGGTGGTCTACGCGATCCTCGCGATCGGCGCCACCGGCCGCAGCCTGACCCAGATCCTCACGCGCTTCGCGGATGCCCCGGTCGCCTACACGCTCTCCGCCGTCGCGGCGGTGGTCTACATCCTCGCGACCATCGCGCTCGCCGCCCCCGGTGCCGCGTGGACGCGGATCGCCTGGGTCACGATCGGCTTCGAGCTCGCGGGCGTGCTCGTCGTCGGGACGCTCAGCTGGGTCGCACCGCAGCTGCTCGGGATCGAGGATCTCGACCCCTTCGGGCGGCAGGCCACGGTCTGGAGTCTCTACGGCGCGGGGTACCTGCTCATCCCGCTCGCGCTGCCGGTGCTCGGCCTGATCTGGCTGCGATCGCGTACCCGCCCGACGGCGCGCTGATGGCCTACCTCCGCGGCGTCAGAGAGGTGCCGGAGGACTTCGGGCCCTCCGTCGTCACGATCGGCAAGTTCGACGGCGTCCACATCGGGCACCGCGCCGTCATCGCCCGGCTGCGGGCCGAGGCGGACGCCCGCGACCTGCCCGCCGTCGCGCTCACGTTCGACCGCAATCCGCTGGCGCTGCTGGCGCCCGACCGCGCGCCCGTCTCCCTCGTCAGCCCGGAGCAGCGCGCGGAGCTCCTGCGGGATGCCGGCGTCGACACGGTGGTCGAGCTCCCGTTCGACAGGGACTTCGCCGCGCAGACCCCCGGAGCCTTCGTGGAGCAGATCCTCGTCGGGCTTCTCGGCGCCGCGGTGGTGCTGGTCGGGTCGGATTTCCGGTTCGGGCACCGCGGCAGCGGAACCTTGCCCCTGCTGCGGGTATTCGCGGCCGAGCGCGGGTTCGAGGTCGTGGAGGTCGGGGATGTGGCCGCCGGGCTCGGAGCGGAGGGAGGACGGCGAGTGTCATCGTCCCTCATCCGTGAGCTGCTCGACGAGGGTCGCGTGCGCGAGGCGACCGTCCTGCTGGCCCGCGCGCCGACCGTGCGCGGCACCGTGGTGCGCGGCTTCCAGCGTGGCCGGCAGCTCGGCTACCCCACGGCGAACCTCTCGCGCGACCACGAGGGCTACCTGCCCGGTGACGGCGTCTACGCTTCCCGCGCGTCGATCGACGGGGGGGCCGCGATGGACGCCGCGACCTCCATCGGGAACAACCCGACCTTCGAGGGCGTGCCCGACCGCACGCTCGAGGCGCACGTGCTCGACCGGGACCTCGATCTGTACGACCGCACCATGGAGGTGGCGTTCGTGGACCACATCCGTCCCATGCGGAGGTTCGAGGACATGGGTGCCCTCACGACGCAGATGCGCTCCGACGAGTCCGCCATCCGTCGCATCCTGGGCGACCCCTCGTCGGTCCGGTGACCTGCGGTTCGTCGCGGGCGGCGATCGCCTCGCGCGGGCGCGACGTCTCGCGCGGGGAGGGAACCGCCGCGAGTGCGGCCGAGGTCCAGGACGCCGCGTTCGGTGGACGAAGAACTTGATCCAGCGGACGGAGCTGTCGCTTCCGCCGCGCCGCCTCAGCCCAGCACATCCGCGCGGTGCACGAGCGCACCGGCGCCGATCAGCGGTCCCTCGCCGGAGAGGGCGGAGGGGACCACCTGCACCTTCGTCACGAAGGAGAAGTTGCGGCGGCGGGCGATCGCGGCGCGGATCGCGTCGAACAGCGCGGGGGAGACATGCGAGAAGCCCCCGCCGATCGCGACGACCTCGAGGTCGACGAGATTGGTCGCCGAGGCGATGGCCTGACCGATCGCCCGGCCCGAGCGCTCCACCGCCGCGAGGGCGATGGGATCGCCCGCGGCGTGGGCCGTCGCGAGTTCCTCGCCCGTCGATCCCGCGAAGCCGGCGGAGCGAGCCCATCGCACCGTGTTCGGGCCGGAGGCGATCGCCTCGATGCAACCGCGCCCGCCGCACGCGCACGGGTCGTCGAAGCCGGCGGCCTCGACGTGCCCGATGTGCCCCGCATTGCCCGTGGGCCCTGGCACCGTGTGACCCCCCAGGATGAGCCCGCCGCCGATGCCCGTGGAGACGATCATCCCCATGAGGTTGGCGCAGCCCTGCGCGGCTCCCACCCAGTGCTCGGCGAGGGTGATGCAGATGCCGTCCATCTCCAGCCGAACCGGGAGGTCCGGAACCAGCTCGGCGACTCGATCGCGCAGCGGGAACTCGCGCCAGGCCGCGAGGTTGAGCGGGGACACGAGCCCGGCATCGTGAGTGATCGGACCGGCAGAGCCGATCCCGACACCGGCCAGGCGCAGGCCGCTGGGGATCGTCTCGAGGGCATCCAGCACGACCGTGCGCACGGCGTGCCAGAGCTGATCCGAGTCGGATCGGGCGCCGGTGGGCATCCGGAAGCGCGTGCCCTCGATCACCCCTCCGTCACGGTTGACGAGCGCCGCCTCCGTCTTCGTGCCTCCGAGGTCGAGGGCGAGAGCGACCTGGCCCTCGGAGGTGACGGTCACGAGCTGACCCCCTTGTACCAGGCGCCGACGAGGGCGGCGATGACGAAGAACACGGCGTAGAGCAGCACGAGCGCCGCGACCGGGAAGTACCAGCCGTAGCGGCGCTGGATCATCCGCACCACGAAGAAGCCGAGCCCCAGACCGTAGATCAGCACGGTGAGTCCGATCCCGACGATCACGTAGACGGCGAGCGGGCCGGTGTCGCAGCCCGAGCATCGCGGAGAGCTGAACACGAAGTACGTGCCGAGGGCGTACAGCCCGAGCACCAGCCCGAACAGGAGAGCCACCGCTCCGACGGCGACGTCGAGCACGGCGAGCACCGGACGCCGACGCGGGCGCGCGGCGGTGCTCATGCCGTCAGCGTAGCGGCGGCGGGGCGCCAGCCCGGATCCGGGGTCCGCTGGCATCATCAAGAGGTGAGCGACGGCGTGCGGGATGTCGGGGACACCGTCCCGGCGATCGCCGAGCATCTGCATCGGTCGGCGCCGGTCCGCCGTCAGGACGACCGGCGGCGGGGTTGTACGGGAGCGGTGCGCATCCCTCAGGGGCACGGGCGATGACGCCCGACGGCCCGGCGCCGGAACCGACCCCCGAGCCGGCACGCCGGGACGGATCATCCAACGGGCGCTCCTACACTGGGCGGATGGTCCAGCGGATCGAACGGCGCCTCGAGCTCCCGCGGGAGATCGTGTGGGAGGCGCTCGTCGACCCGGTGCTTGCCGAGGGATGGCTGCATCCCGACGCACGGCTCGCGGAGGCGTCGGTCGTGACCCTCTGGGATGAGCCGGCGGCGATCGAGTCGGATTCGCCCGCGCTCGGTCATGTGCGGATCTCCCTCGCCGACCTTCCCGGCGGCAGCCGCGACCGGTCGACCGGGCTGGCGATCGAGCTGCTGGACGTTCCGGAGCGGGAGCGCCCCGCCGCGTTCGCGATGTGGTCCACTCGCGTCGACCAACTCGGAACACTCCTGCGGGGGCACCCGGTGGACTGGGACCACTGGGAGCGCGACCGTCGCTCGGACTATGACGCGTACCTCGCCGAGGCGGTCGCCGCGGCGAGCTGAGCGGGTCCGCTCAGCCGACGAGATCGCGGGCGAGCTGCGCGGTGCCGCCCACCTCGCCGCCCGAGGACCGTCGCAGCACCAGCACCACCACGCCCAGCACGGCCAGCGTGAGGACGAGCACGAGTGTGGACATCGCCGCCACCTCCGGCCGCAGGGCTGCACGGGTGGCCGAGAAGATGTACACCGGCCACGGCGTGGTGCCCGCTACCGAGACGAAACTCGCGATCACCGTCTCGTCCAGGGACACCGTGAACGCCAGGAGCGCCCCGGAGATGACGGCGGGGCGGATGACGGGGAGGGTCACCGAGGTGAAGCGTCGCAGCGGGGGCGCGTAGAGATCCGCGGCGGCCTCCTCCAGCGAGGCGTCCATGCCCGCCACGCGCGAGCGGACGATGAAGGTGACCAGCGTCGCCGCGAACAGCGACACCGCGACGATCAGACGGACGAAGCCGTTGTTGAAAATCGCGATGTTCGCGTTGACGCCCAGGCTCACGAACCAGGGCAGCAGCGAGAGCGCGTTGACGATCTCGGGCGTGACCAGCACGAGTCCGAGCACGACGAGCAGCGGCGGTGCCCAGCGTCCCGGCCGTCGGCCGAGCGCGATGCCGGCGAAGGTGCCGAGGATCGTCGAGACCACCGCCGATCCGGCCGAGATGATCAGGGAGACCTGGATCGACTGCAGGATGACCGGGTTCCCGAGCGCGCTGGTGAACGCCGTCACCCCGAATCCCTGGAAGACCTGCAGATTGCGGCCGGTATTGAAGGAGTAGACCACCATCGTCAGTACCGGGACGAAGAGGAACCCGATCCCCGCGATCCCCCAGATCCACAGGAGCGCCCGCGACACCGGTCGGCGGCGGCGCGGCGGGACGGAGGCGGCGCTCACGCCCGTCCCCCCAGGGGGACCAGCCGGGTGGCTCGGGACAGTGTCCAGGACAGCCCCCGGACGACGGCACCCGCGATCGCGGTGACCCCGAAGATCGCGACCATCAACAGGATCGCCATCGCGGATCCGAGAGCCCAGTTCTGCGCGTTGGTGAACTGCCCCGCGACCATCTGGCCCACCATCGACCCCTTCGCCCCCCCGAGCACCGCCGGGGTGATGTAATCGCCCATCAGCGGCACGAACACGAGCAGGGTGCCCGCGGTCACCCCCGGCGCGGACAGGGGGAGGGTGATGCGCCAGAAGGTGCGCACGGCGTTCGCCCCGAGGTCGCGGCTGGCTTCCAGCAGCCGCGGATCGAGGCGGTCGAGGGCGACGTAGATCGGCAGGATCATCAGCGGCAGGTAGTTGTAGACGACGCCGAGCTGCACCGCCCCGGACGTGTTGAGGACGGCGAGCGGCTGGCCGCCGGCGGCCTGCAGCGCGGTGGAGAGGGGACCGCTTCCGCTCAGCAGCACCGACCACCCGAGGGTGCGGACCAGGAAGTTGGTCCAGTACGGGACCAGCACCAGCGCGAGCACCAGGCCCCGCCAGCGCGGCGGCACCACCACCGCCATCCAGTAGGCCATCGGATAGGCGATCAGCCCCGCGATGACCGTGCCGATCACCGCGATGCCGAGGGTGCGCCAGAAGATCTGCAGGAACGCGGGACTGAGCGCCTGCGCGTACCGGCCCAGCGAGAGCTGATCGTTCGAGACCGTCGAGTAGATGTCCGGCTTGTAGCCGAAGGAGTACCAGACGATCAGCCCGAACGGGAGGAGGAAGAACAGCAGCATCCAGACCCCGAGCGGGATGGCGCCGAGCCACGCCAAGGTCCCCGGGGCGCGGCTGCGCCTCACCCTCGGCGCGGGTGGGTCCGCGACGGTCATCGCGAGCCGCCCACGCCCATCAGGCGCCGGCCTTGGCGGTCAGCTCGTTGTAGATGTCGATGATCCGCTGGTCCATGGTCGTCTGCTCGGAGTAGACGAGCTTCGTCATGATGGCGTCGTCGATGAAGACCAGCTCGGGAAGCTCCACCCCGGCCGCGACGGCCTTCTCCTTGATCCCCTTGACGCCCGTGTTGTAGCCGATGAACTGCAGCTCCTGCAGCGACACGGCGGGCTGCAGCACGTAGTCGATGAATCGGTACGCGGCATCCGGATTGGGGGCGCCCTGCACGATCGCCCAGTTGTCCTGCCAGAGGTTGGCGCCTTCGGACGGGTACACCCAGCGATACCGCTCGGGTTGCTTCGAGGCCAGCTTGCCCTGGCGCACGTCGCCGTTCCAGGCGTGCACCAGCATCTGCTCGGAGTTGGCGATCTGCGTCGCGAGGGAGGAGGAGAACTTCGTGACGTGCTGCGCGACCTTGGTGAGGACGAAGTCCCGGTAGGCGGCGATGTCCGACTGCTTCTGCGTGTTCGGGTTCTTCCCGTTCGCGAAGAAGTACGCCATCGCGATCTCGGACTGGTCCTCGAGAAGCGACACCGAACCGGAGGCCTCGTTCTGGAGCACGTCCCAGAAGTCGGCCCAGCTCGTCAGCTGCCGGCTGATCTTCGTGGTGTCGTAGGCGTATCCCGAGGTGCCCCAGTTCTTGCACACCGAGAACTTGTTGCCCGGATCCCACTTGGTGTCGGTGACGCTCGCGTCGAGGTTCGCGAAGTTCGGGATCCGGGACAGATCGAGCGGGGCGAGCAGTTTGTTCTTCACCATCTGCGGGATGGCGGAGTGGGTCGGCACGCAGATGTCGTAGCCCGTGGTGCCCTTCGCCGCCGACAGCTTCGCGATCATCTCCGGATTGGAGCCGTAGCTGTCGACGGTGATCTTCGGTCCGGACTTCTTCGTGAAGGTCTTCAGCGTGGCGGGGTCGTCGTAGTCCGCCCAGGTGTAGATGTTCAGCGTGCCGCCGGAGCCGGAGCCCCCGGATCCGCTCGAGCAGGCCGCCAGCGCCGCGGTGGCGCCCAGGCCCAGGGCCGCGGAGAGCACCGCGCGTCGGGTGAGGCGGTACTGCGCCCCGGCGGGGAGGAGGACGCGGATGGGGTCGCTGTCGGTCATGGCTTTCTCCTTGCGATCACGGTGCGGTCGGTGGTGCCGCGGTGGGCCCTGCGGGGAAGATCCGGACGGCGGCGGGAGCCCACGCGATCGTCACGGGGACGTCGAGCTGGGTGGGTGGGGCCGCGCTGCGGGGGATCGCGGCGACGATGCGCGTCCCGTCCGGCGTCTCGGCCACCAGCTGCAGGGTGTGCCCGATCTGGGACACGCCGCGCAGGGTGGCCGCGATCCGGTTCGGCTCCTCAGCCGTCGGCACCCCCGAGAGCACCTGCACGGTCTCCGGGCGCACGGCCACCTGCACCTCGTCGCCGGTGCTGAGCGGCGCATCCGTCGTCGCGAGCACCACGCCCTGCGGCGTCTGCACGAGGGCGCCGTCGCCGCGGATGCCGGTGACCCGCCCGCTGAGGAAGTTCTGCTGGCCGATGAAGCCGGCCACGAATCCGGTGGCGGGGTGGTCGTACACCTCGGACGGGGTCCCGTACTGCTCGAGGCGGCCCTGGTTCATGACGGCGATCTGGTCGCTCATCGTCAGCGCCTCGCCCTGGTCGTGGGTGACGAAGACGAAGGTGACGCCGAGCTCGTGCTGCAGGAGCTTCAGCTCCACCTGCATCTCCTCGCGGAGCTTCCGATCGAGGGCGCTCATCGGCTCATCCAGCAGCAGCACGCTCGGCTCGTTCACCAGCGCGCGGGCCATGGCGACGCGCTGCTGCTGCCCGCCGGAGAGCTGGGAGGGTCGCCGACCGGCGAACGAGCGCATCCGCACCAGGTCGAGCGCCCGATCCACCCGGTCGCGCAGCTGCGCCTTGGGCACCCGGCGCATCGTGAGCCCGTAGGCGACGTTGTCGGCCACGGACAGGTGCGGGAACAGCGCATAGGACTGGAAGACCGTGTTCACCGGACGCCTGTGCGGCGGCAGGGATCCCATGTCGGCGTCGCCGATCAGCACGGATCCGCGGTCGGGCAGCTCGAAGCCGCCGACCATCCGCAGGGTGGTGGTCTTGCCGCAGCCGGACGGGCCGAGGAGGCTGACGAACTGACCGGCGTCGATGTGCAACGCCAGGTCCTCGACCGCCCAGGCCGCGCCGTAGCGCTTGCCGACGCCGACGAGGTCGACCGACGCGGCCGGGTTCCGTGTGGTGGGGCTCATGCTTCGTAGACCACCTCTCCGTCGAGGACCGTCGCGCGCACGCGCGAGGTCAGGAACTCCGCCGCCGGCCGGTCGAAGGGGTCATCGGACAGCACCACGAGGTCGCCGCGGAGTCCTGGGGCGATCCGACCGGAGTGCCCCTCGTCGTGATTGACGTGGGCCGTTCCCGCGGTGTGCGCCACCAGTGAGTCGGCGAGGGAGAGGGCCTGCTCGGCGAGGACCGGGCGAGCGCCGCCCTCGGTGGGCGTGCGGTTCACCGCGGTGTGGATGATCTGGATCGGATCGGCGGTCGACACCGGCCAGTCCGACCCGAAGGCGATCCGGCCCCCCGAGCGGACGATCGAGCCGAAGGGATACTGCCAGCGGCTGCGCTCGTCGCCGAGGAACGGGATGGTGAGCTCGTCCATCTGCACCTCGTGCCGAGCCCACAGCGGCTGCGCGTTCGCGACCGCTCCGAGCCGTGCGAAGCGCGGCACATCGTCCGGGTGGATCACCTGGAGGTGGGCGAGGTGGTGGCGGGCGTCGCGGATGCCGTTGGCCGCCTGCGCCGCCTCGATCGCGTCGAGCGACTCCCGCACCGCCCGGTCGCCGAGCGCGTGGAAGTGCACTTGGAAGCCGAGGGCGTCGAGGCGGATGACGGCCTCGGTCAGCAACTCGGGCGCCACGAAGCTGGTCCCTGCGCCGCCGACGCCGTGCTGGTGGGGGTCGAGGTAGTCGGCGAGCATCGCGGCGGTGTGATTCTCGGCGACGCCGTCCTGCATGATCTTGACGCTCGTGGCGCGGAACCGATCCCGGCCCTCCGCACGGGCGCGGCGCTCGACGAGCTCGTCGATCTGCTCGAGGCCGCGGTCGCGGTCCCACCACAGCGCGCCCACGACGTGCGCCCGCAACTCCCCGGAGTCGGCCATCCGCAGGTAGCTGTCGAGGAGGTCGGGGGTCTTGCCGCCGATGCCCGAGCCGACGATCGCGTCCTGCCAGGCGGTGACGCCCCAGGCGAGCAGCTGACGCTGGGCGACGCGGAACGCCTCGTCCATCGTGTCCTGCGTCGCGCCGGGGAGGAAGGGCGTCACCAGTCCCTGAGCGCCCTCCTGCAGCATCCCGATGGCGTGCCCGTCGGCGTCGCGCTCGATCCGTCCGTCGAAGGGGTCGGGGGTGGCGTCGTCGATCCCGGCGATCTGCAGGGCGCGGGTGTTCACCCACGCGCCGTGCCCGTCCCGGTTGGGGAAGAACGCCGGGCGGTCGGGCACCACCCGGTCGAGCTCGGCCGCGGTGGGGATGCCGCCCGGGAACGCGTCCATGCCCCATCCGGCGCCCTCGATCCATTCGAGCTCCGGATGCGCGGCGGCGTACTCGCCGATCGCGCCCAGGTACGCCGCGGCGCTGTGCAGCTCGGAGAGGGAGCACTGCAGCAGCTCGAGCCCGGCGTGATACGGATGGATGTGCGAGTCCTGGAATCCGGCTAGCACCAGCCCGCCCGCGGCGTCGAGCTCCGGCGTCCCCGGCGGCACGTCGAGGTCGGACCCGGTGGCCGAGATCCGCCCGTCCTGCACCAGAATCGATCCCGCGCTCACCCCGGAGGTGTCGAAGATCCGCGCGTTCGCGATCAGCAGGTCGGGCATCGAACCTCCTCAGCGCACCGACCTTTACGGGGGTGCCGGGTGCGTTGGACAGAGCGTATGGGAAGTTCTGTTACAGCGGTGCTACGAAATCCGCACCGTTTCCCGATCCCGCGGGGCCGGGCCGCCGTGCGGCGGGAGCGGCTCGGCGGGGGCTGAGGGGGCGCGGGTAGGCTGGCCGATCGTGGCTCTTCCGGATGCGTCGACGACGACCTCCCTGGCTCCCGCCGAGCGAGCCGTGCGGTTGATCGGCGCAGACCTGACCGAGAAGTCGCTCCGGCTGCACCTGGAGGGGCTCCCCGGAGTGGACGCCGTGGGGCTCGAGCGGCGCGCCGCATCCCTCGCCGGCCGCTCGATCAAGACGACGTCCAAGGCGCGGGCGCTCGACACGATCATCCGTCTCACCGATCTGACCACCCTCGAGGGTGCGGATACACCGGGGAAGGTGCGGTCGCTGGTCGCGAAGGCGCTCACGCCCGACCCGGCGCGGCCCGACACCCCTCGGGTCGCCGCCGTCTGCGTCTACGGCGACATGGTGCCGACGGCGCTCGGTGCGCTCGGGTCGGCGCACGGCGACCCGGATGACGGCGGCGTCTCCGTCGCGGCGGTCGCCACCGCCTTCCCCTCCGGTCGGGCGTCCCTGGCGGTGAAGCTCGCCGACACCCGTGACGCGGTCGAGAACGGCGCCGACGAGATAGACATGGTGATCGATCGGGGCGCGTTCCTCGCCGGTCGCTACGGAGAGGTCTTCGAGCAGATCGTCGCGGTCAAGGACGCGTGCCGTCGCGGCGACGGCACGTTCGCGAGCCTGAAGGTGATCCTCGAGACCGGCGAGCTGGCGACCTACGACGGCATCCGCCGCGCGTCCTGGCTGGCGATCCTCGCCGGTGGCGACTTCATCAAGACGTCCACGGGCAAGGTCGGTCCGGCCGCGACGCTGCCGGTGACCTTGCTCATGCTCGAAGTGGTACGCGACTGGCACCGGCTCACCGGAGAACGGATCGGGGTCAAACCGGCCGGAGGCATCCGCTCCGCGAAGCAGGCCATCGGCTACCTCGTGACCGTCGCCGAGACCGCGGGGGAGCGCTGGCTGCAGCCGCACCTGTTCCGCTTCGGCGCCTCGAGTCTCCTCAATGACGTGCTCCTGCAGCGGCAGAGGCTTCTCACCGGCCACTACAGCGGCCCCGACTACGTGACGATGGACTGAGATATGTCGTTCTTGGAATACGCTCCAGCGCCGGAGTCGACGGCGATCCTCCACCTCCGGGACGAGTACGGACTCTTCATCGACGGAGCCTGGACCGAGGGGCGGGGCGCGACCTTCCCGACCATCTCCCCGGCGACGGAGAAGCGGATCGCCACAATCTCTTCGGCCGATGCCACCGACGTCGATCGAGCGGTCGCCGCTGCGCGCCGCGCCTACGAGAAGACCTGGTCGCGGATGCCGGGCGGCGATCGCGGGAAGTACCTGTTCCGCATAGCCCGGCTGCTGCAGGAGCGCGCCAGGGAGTTCGCCGTCGCGGAGTCGCTCGACAACGGCAAGCCGATCAAGGAGAGCCGCGACGTCGACATCCCGCTCGTGGCCGCCTGGTTCTTCTACTACGCGGGATGGGCCGACAAGCTCGACTACGCGGGCCTCGGCGCCGCGCCGCGCGCGCTCGGCGTCGCCGCGCAGGTCATCCCCTGGAACTTCCCGCTGCTCATGCTCGCCTGGAAGATCGCGCCGGCTCTCGCCGCGGGGAACACCGTGGTGCTCAAGCCCGCCGAGACCACGCCCCTCACCGCGCTGCTCTTCGCGGAGGTCGTGCAGCAGGCCGACCTGCCCCCGGGGGTGGTGAACATCCTCACCGGCGCGGGCGACACCGGGCAGGCTCTGGTGGAGCATCCGGGCGTCGACAAGGTCGCCTTCACGGGGTCGACAGCGGTCGGCCGCCAGATCGCCCGCGCGGTGGCGGGGACCGGCAAGAAGGTGACCCTCGAGCTCGGGGGCAAGGCCGCGAACATCGTGTTCGACGACGCCCCGATCGACGAGGCCGTCGAGGGCATCGTCGACGGCATCTTCTTCAATCAGGGCCACGTCTGCTGCGCCGGCTCGCGCCTCCTCGTGCAGGAGAACGTGCACGACGAGGTGGTGGAGCGGCTCAAGACGCGGATGGCGACCCTGCGGCTCGGCGATCCGCTGGACAAGAACACCGACATCGGGGCGATCAATTCGGCCGAGCAGCTGGAGCGCATCCGCGCCCTGTCCGCCGCCGGCGAGGAGGAGGGCGCCGAGCGCTGGAGCGCCCCCTGCGTCATCCCGGACACCGGCTTCTGGTTCGCTCCGACCATCTTCGACAACGTCTCCACGAGCTCCCGCATCGCGCGCGAGGAGATCTTCGGCCCGGTGCTCTCGATCCTCACCTTCCGCACCCCCGGAGAGGCGATCGCGAAGGCGAACAACACGCCCTACGGGCTCTCGGCGGGGATCTGGAGCGATAAGGGAGCGAAGATCCTCGCGGTCGCCGACCGTCTGCGTGCCGGGGTAGTGTGGGCCAACGCGTTCAACCGCTTCGATCCGGCATCGCCGTTCGGCGGCTACAAGGAGTCGGGCTACGGCCGCGAGGGTGGCCGGCACGGGCTCGGCGCCTACCTCACGACCGGTCCCTCGAAGGGCGGTGCGTGATGACGCGGCTCGCGGTTCCGAAGACCTACAAGCTCTACATCGGGGGCAGATTCCCTCGCTCGGAATCCGGGCGCTCGTACGAGGTGACCACCCCCGATGGCGCCTTCCTCGCCAACGCGTCGCTGGCGAGCCGCAAGGATGCTCGGGATGCGGTGGTGGCGGCGCGTGCCGCGGTCGCCGCCTGGTCGGGGGCGACCGCGTACAACCGCGGCCAGGTGCTCTACCGGGTCGCCGAGCTGCTCGAGGGCCGCGCGGAGCAGTTCGCGGCGGAGATCCGCGACGCGGAGGGCGTCTCGGCCGCCGCGGCCAGGGCCCAGGTCGATGCCGCGGTCGACACCTGGGTCTGGTACGCGGGCTGGTGCGACAAGTACGCGCAGGTCGCCGGATCCGGCAACCCCGTCGCGGGGCCCTTCTTCAACATCTCGGTGCCGGAGGCGACCGGCGTCGTCGCGATCGTCGCGCCGCAGGAGTCCGCAGGGGCGAGCCTCCTCGGGCTGGTCGCGGTCGTCGCGCCCGCGCTCGTCGCGGGCAACGCGGTGGTGGTGATCGCCGACCGGGCGCATCCGCTGTCGGCCATCGGACTCGCCGAGGTGATGGCCACGAGCGACGTGCCGGGGGGCGTCGTCAACGTGCTCACCGGCTCACCGGCCGAGATCGCGCCCTGGCTCGCCTCGCACGCCGACGTGAACGCCCTGGACCTCGCCGGTGCCGGTGCGCTGGACTGGGTGCCGCTGGTCGTGGCCGCGGCCGCGACGCTCAAGCGCGTGCAGGATCCGGAACCGGGCGTCCCGGGCTGGAGCCTGCAGCGCATCCTGGCCACGACGGAGACGAAGACGGTCTGGCACACCAAGGCCCTGCTCTAGTCCGACCGCCGGGCGCGACAGACCGCGCAGGACACCCCCTCAATGGGGGAGACACGGGCCGAGCCGGCGGTCTAGCATCGGAGTGCTGTCGGGGGGCGACAGCGGCGCCGTCACCGAGGTGGTGGTGCCTTCAGTCCTTGGGGGAGGGCTTTCATGCGTGGAGTACGAGTCGGTGCGATCGCGGTCGCGGCGGGGATCATGATCGCGTTGGGGGCCTCGGCTCCGGCGTTCGCGAACGGCGGGCAGATCTACCCCTCGACCAATGCGGCGCGGGCCGGGGCCGGGCTCGGTGCGCTCAAGTCGAACGGGTCGTTGAACGCCATCGCCCAGAACTGGGCCAACCAGATGGCCGCCAGCCAGACCATGTCGCACAACCCGGCGCTGGCATCCCAGGTGCCGCGCGGCTGGCAGGCCGTCGGCGAGAACGTCGGCACAGGCTTCCCGTCGGGTGCCGACACAGTGCAGGCCTGGGTGAACTCGCCCGGTCACCGCGCGAACATCATGGGCAACTACCCCGACATCGGCACCGGCTGGACCGTCGACGGCCAGGGCGTGAGCTGGGCGGTGCAGGTGTTCGCTCGGTACCCGGCTCCGGCGCCCGCTCCGGCTCCTGCTCCGGCGCCTGCTCCGGCGCCTGCTCCCGCCCCGGCGCCCGCTCCCGCCCCGGCGCCCGCTCCCGCCCCGGCGCCCGCTCCGGCGGCCGCTGCGCCCGCGGCGAGCGCCCCGGCCGCGAGGGCCGGGAAGGCGAGCGCTCCGACGACGGCCGCTCCGAAGAGCGGCACAGGCGCCGCCGTGCGGACGCGGACGACCTCCTCCCCGGTGGCCCTCGCGTCCGTGGCCGGGGCCCCCACGACCGCGGGGGGGTCCGGCCCGTCCACAACGGCGACGAAAGCGACGGCGCCGAACACGACGCCGAAGCGGAACTCCTCGGCGCCCAGGTCGCTGTTCGCGACACCGAGCGCGGCTCCTCG